>CAYYBK010000068.1:0-9593 GCA_964470015.1 uncultured Syntrophales bacterium | reverse complement strand
GCATAGGGGATACAGATTGGCGCGTCTCACCGCATTTTTGGACCCCTGGAAGGACGCGGACAACACCGGTTTTCAGATAATTCAATCACTTTTGTCGTTCGGATCGGGGGGAACTTTTGGTGTGGGAATCGGTGATGGCATGCAGAAGCTGTTTTATTTGCCCGAACCGCACACCGACTTCATTCTTTCTATAATTGCTGAAGAGAGCGGTTTTATCGGCGTGACAATCGTTATAGTCATGTTTGCCGTGTTTGTTTTTCGCGGCTTCATGATTTCGCTGAAAGCACCGGATCTCTTCGGTACGTTGCTGGCCGCCGGTTTAACAATGGTTATTGCGTTGGAGTCGTTCATAAATATTGCCGGCGTCATGGGTATTATTCCCCTGAAGGGTCTGGCGCTGCCATTTTTAAGCTATGGCGGGACATCATTTGTCATGAGTATGACGGCGGTTGGTATTTTGCTGAATATATCGACGCAGAAGGCATAAAAACGGATTCGCAAAATGTTGTTACAAGGGCGAAAGGGACGAGTTAATGCTGGTTTTTCTTTCGGCTCCGGATCCCCGGAGATAATCTGCCGGATGTGTTTTAATTCGTCAGCGCCGGTGACCGAAATTCTTTGCGGGAGAAATGTATGCGCGTCGTAATTGCCGGAGGAGGAACTGGCGGGCATTTGTTTCCCGGTGTTGCCGTGGCCGAAGAATTCATTAGAAGAGACGGGCGGACGCAAGTGATTTTCATCGGGACGCAAAGAGGCATTGAAAGCAGATGGCTCGGCCCGATCGGTTATGAATTAAGAACGATCAATGTTGAGGGGATTAAAGGACGGGGCGCGAAGGCATTGGCAAAAGGATTTTATCAGATTCCGCAAAGCATTTGGCAGTCGCGGCGAATTTTGAGGGATTTCCATCCAGACATCGTTATCGGTGTAGGCGGTTATGCTTCGGGGCCGGCGGTGCTAGCTGCTTGTTTTATGGGAATACCGACAGCAATTGCGGAACAAAATGCCGTGCCAGGCGTCACAAATAAAATTTTAGGATTATTTGCAGACAAAATATTTGTAACCTATGTCCAGACGGCGGCTCTGTTTCCCCGGGATAAGGTATTGTTGAGTGGAAATCCTGTGCGGGCGGCATTTGCCGGTGTGCGCCGTCTGCCCAAGGAGGAAAGGGGGTTCAGAAATCTGCTGATCTTCGGCGGATCACAGGGCGCCAGAGCGATCAATAAAAGTGTCGTGGAGATGCTGCCGGAGTTGCAGAAGATGGAACCAAAAGTACACGTTCTGCATCAGACCGGAAATCAGGAAGCGGAAGCGGTAAAGAAGGCTTATGCCGGTTATGACGTTGCGGCCAATGTCACGCCGTTCATTACCGATATGGCCGGAGTGTATAGGCAGACGGATTTAATTATCTGCCGGGCCGGAGCTACATCGCTCGCAGAGATTACGGCGGCGGGCAAGGCAGCTATATTAATTCCTTTTCCGTGGGCTGCCGACGACCACCAGACAAAGAATGCCCAGGCACTGGCCGACGCGGGTGCTGCCGTCATGATTCCGGAGAAGGAACTCAGCGGCAAAAAATTGTTTGCGGCGGTAAATGATCTGCTGAGCGATGGAGATAAAATAAGCCTGTTGGAAGAGAATTCGGCAAGGCTCGGCAAAATAAACGCGGCGGAGATAATCGTTGATGCCTGCCTGCAATTAACGGCAAAAAAACGAGGAGATAATTTCAAAACGGCGAAAAAGAGGAAAATCTGATTAATGGAAGCGGACAAAAAAACAGGTTTGATGCAGCATAAAATAAAATGCATTCATTTTGTAGGAATCGGCGGCATAGGAATGAGCGGAATAGCCGAAGTGCTGCTGAATCTCGGCTATAAGGTAAGCGGTTCCGATATGCAGCAGTCGGATACAACTCTGCGTCTCCAAAAGCTCGGCGCCGCAGTGGCGCTGGGGCATGACGCACAAAATATCGGCAGCGCCGATGTTGTGGTTACTTCCACGGCGGTGAAAGCAACGAATCCGGAAGTACTGGCAGCCCACCGCCGTAATATTCCCGTGATCCCGCGGGCGGAAATGCTGGCTGAGCTTTTGAAAATGAAGCTTTCCGTGGCCGTTTCGGGCAGTCACGGCAAAACAACGACGACATCCATGATTGCCACAATACTCGCCGGAGGAGGGCTCGACCCGACGATGGTCATCGGCGGTAAACTGGCCAGTATCGGCAGCAATGCGCGTCTTGGTGACGGCGAAATAATTGTTGCTGAAGCGGATGAAAGTGACGGTTCTTTTCTGAAACTCTCCCCGACAATTGCCGTTATTACCAATATCGATCGCGAGCATCTCGACTATTATCCTGGTATCGCCGAAATTAAGGACGCCTTTTTGCGATTTGCCAATATTGTTCCTTTCTACGGCTGTACGGTTCTCTGCAACGATAACGGTCATGTCCGGGAGATCATCGCGCAGATTAAGCGCAGGATTATAACTTATGGTATTGAACAGGAGGCGGACTATAGTGCACAGAAAATTAAATTTATGGGGCGCAAAACGGAATATCATCTCCTGCATAAAGGTGTAGTGATCGGGGAAATCGCGCTCAATGTTCCCGGTTTATTTAATGTTTATAATTCTCTTGCCGCTGTAGCCGTAGGACGTGAGCTGGAACTTGATCTGCCGACAATCAAAAAAGGGCTGCAAAGCTTTTCCGGGGTGCATCGCCGGCTGGAAATCAAAGGCACGGCGGAAAGAATAACAGTGGTTGACGATTACGGCCATCACCCCACGGAAATCAAAGAAACCCTGGCGGCAGCGCGTCAGATCTGGCGAGGAAGACGCGTAGTTGTTTTTCAACCGCACCGTTTCAGCCGCACCAAAGCTTTATTTGATGAATTTACGCGGGCTTTTGCCGACGCCGATCTCCTAGTCGTCAATGATATTTATCCCGCCAGCGAGGAGCCGATTTCCGGCGTGAACTCCGCAGTGCTGTGCGCGGCCATCGAAAAAAGCGGGCATCCTCATGTAAAATATATTGCCGGCGCGGAGGAAACAATTGATTATCTGATGAAAATCGTTCAGCCGGATGATGCAGTAATTACTCTGGGTGCGGGCAGCGTATATAAAACAGGCGAAACCTTTTTGAAACTACTCGCGGCAAGGGAAGCAAAAGAACATGGCTGGTAGAAAACAGATTGAGGAATCCCTGGAAGGTATTGCCGGGAAAATATTTTATGATGAACTTATGTCGCGCCGCACTTCGCTCCGGGTAGGCGGCAACGCCGCCGCCTTGGTCGTAGTCGAAAGTGAAGGGCAGGCAGCGCAAATTGTCGATAGGCTTGGGCAGGCGAAAATAAATTATCTGCCGGTAGGAAATTTAACCAACCTTATCGTACGCGACGGCGGATACAACGGTGTAATTATGCTGATGAGCGGGATGGAGAGAATAAATTATCAGCAGGTTCCGGAGGGAGAAGACCATTTTGTCTCCGCCCAGTCCGGTGCGGCACTGTCTAAAGTCGTAGGATTCTGTGCCACGTGCGGATTAACCGGACTCGAATTCTGTGCCGGCATCCCCGGCAGCGTCGGCGGCGCCGTATGGATGAACGCCGGGGCATTCGGAAAGGAAATCAAGGATGTTGTCGGCGAAGTGTCGCTGATCGATCCCCGGGGCCGGAAAAGAACAATGAGGAAGGAAGAAATATCATTCGCTTACCGCCGGACGGATCTGCCGGCAGGTACGATAATTACCGATGTGCTGCTGCGGTTGAAAAAAGGCGACAGCGAGCAGATCAAAGAAAAGATCAGGGAAATAATACAGATCCGCATGAAAAAACATCCGCTGGACTATCCCAGCGCCGGATCAGTCTTCAAAAATCCGCCGGGGATGACCGCCGGGCGGATTATTGAAGAAATCGGTTTGAAAGGAATGCGGTGCGGCGGTGCGGAAGTATCCAGGCAGCATGCCAATTTTATTGTGAACAAGGGGAATGCCTGCGCCGCCGATGTTCTGGAATTGATCGGCCTGATTCAGAAAAAGGCGAGAGAAGAGAAAGGTGTTGATCTGGAACCGGAAGTCATAGTTGTCGGAGAAGACCCGTGTCGAAAAGAATAAAAATCAGTATTACCGCCAAAAAGAACAGGCTGCGCCGGCGCATTGCCGGCAGCATCGGTGAGCTTGCCGGTGCCTTGGGCATATTGTCCAGCGTTGTCCTTGTGTGCCTGATTTTTATTTATGCCTACAGTTATTCCCTGAGTACTTCTTATTTTGAAGTCAAGGAAACATCGGTCCGCGGCCTGAAGGAATTGACGGAAAAGGATATTCTGAGTCTGGCGGCGATTCCGCCGCGGCAAAATTTACTGGCTGTGAATACCGATCTGCTGGTGAAGAAGATTTCCGCGAATAGCTGGGTGAAAAATATTTATGTAGGCAGAGAACTACCCGGCAGACTGGTTTTGGAGGTGAGGGAGAGAATCCCTCTTGCTATGATCAAACAGGCCGGTGATTTTTATCTGATGGATGTTGACGGCTTCGTCTTTAAGAAACTGAGCAGAAACGATGATGTTGATCTGCCGATCTTGACAGGAGTCAATTATAAGGAAAAGGAAAAATCCAAGCTTCTAATGAGCACGCTTTCCTTGCTGAAGACAATAAACGCTTCCGGACAATATGATTACCTGGGGGCGATAGCGGAAGTAAACGTCGATGGCGTCTTTGGCATTTCTCTTTTGACCGATGCCGGACTCTATCTGAAACTGGGCAGTGATGATTATGAAAACAAATTGAAGCAGCTGGATTCCGTTATTGCCGATCTGGAGAAGCGTGGCCTGAAAAAAGGTTATATTTGTGCTGATTTATGTGACATTAAAAAAATAACCATCCAGTATAAAAATGCGGCGGGGCGTGCGGCCCAGGGGAAAAAAGGAAAACAATACCGGACGTGAAGCGGACGGGGACAGTGCATTTTAATCAAGAGAGAAGGACAAACTGATGGGTAAAAAAAACAATGTTCTGGTAGGTCTGGATATTGGGACAACGAAGACGGCGGCAGTCGTCGGCGAAGTTACAGACACCGGTATCGACATCATCGGGATCGGTATCGCACCGGCTAAGGAATTGAGAAAGGGCGTCATTGTCAATATTGAAAGCACTGTAGATGCTATAAAAAAAGCCATTGAAGAGGCCGAGCATATGTCGGGATGCCGCATTAATTCGGCATATGTGGGCGTATCCGGCAGTCATATCAAAGGGCAGAATTCGCTGGGCATTGTTGCCGTAAAAGGACGGGAAGTCGGCGAAGAAGATGTTCAGCGGGCCATCGAAGCTTCCAAGGCTATCGCCATTCCCGTGGACAGAGAGCTTATGCATACACTGCCGCAGAACTATGTTGTTGACGGGCAGGACGGAATAAAGGATCCCGTAGGCATGTCCGGAGTGCGTCTGGAAGCAAAGGTTCATATTGTTACCGGGGCATCGGCTTCAATCCAAAATATTGTCAAGTCGGTCAACCGAGTAGGTTTGGACATTGAAGACGTTGTTCTTGAGCAGTTGGCTGCCAGTGAATCGATTCTCAGTTCCGACGAAAAAGATTTAGGTGTGGTTATCATTGATATCGGCGGTTCCAATACCGGTATTGCCGTTTTTTCCGAAGGCAGTATCAAACATACGGCCATCCTGCCGGTCGGTGGCAACTATTTGACATCGGATATCGCCACCGGTTTACGTACGCCTTTTAATGAGGCGGAAAAAATTA
The DNA here is from genome assembly GCA_964470015.1 of uncultured Syntrophales bacterium. Classification (GTDB taxonomy): domain Bacteria; phylum Desulfobacterota; class Syntrophia; order Syntrophales; family Smithellaceae; genus MVRV01. Next base: position 3,846 of record CAYYBK010000068.1, on the reverse strand, counting down.
AAGTCAAATACGGCTGTGCCCTGACGGCAATGATTCCGAAAGACGAGATAATCGAAGTGCCGAGTGTCGGCGGCAGGGAAGCCCGCGAAGTCTCGCGCCAGATACTGGGAAGAATTATCGAGCCGCGCATGGAAGAAATACTGAACATGGCCTCCAAAGAAATTGTTCGCTCCGGGTTTGAAGATCTGCTGGCAGCGGGAGTCGTTTTGACCGGCGGCACGTCGCTCTTGCCGGGCATCAACGAATTGGCCGAGCAGATATTTGACATGCCGGTGCGCAGGGGCTGTCCGGCTGGCGTCGGAGGACTTTCCGATGTTGTTAATTCTCCGGCTTTTGCCACCGGAGTTGGATTAATTGTTTACGGCAGCAGACAATTGACCGGTGAATCTGTTTACAGAAAAACCGGGAATGTATTCAGCAATATGATTCGATCAATAAAAAAATGGTTTTTGGAATTTTTTTGAAAGGAAGGGATGCCCATGTTTGAATTAACGGAAGTGTGTAACGAAAATTCGGCAAAGATTAAGGTGATCGGAGTAGGAGGCGGCGGCGGAAATGCAGTCAACACAATGATTTCAAGTTCATTGCGCGGAGTGGATTTCATGATTGCCAATACCGATGCCCAGGCTTTGGGTGCCTCGGCTTCGCCGATCAAGATCCAGATCGGTGCAGAAATAACAAAAGGGCTGGGTGCCGGGTCCAATCCGGAAATTGGCAAGAAGTCGGCCCTGGAGTCCCGCGATCAGTTGCGGCAGTACCTAGAAGGGGCCGACATGATTTTTGTCACCGCTGGTCTGGGTGGCGGGACGGGAACGGGAGCGGCTCCGGTTATTGCCGAAATCGCCAGGGAGTGTAATGCGCTGACAGTTGCTGTCGTGACGAAACCCTTCCAGTTCGAGGGGAAAAAGCGCAATATGCAGGCGGAAGAAGGCATTGCCCTTTTACGTGAAACCGTGGATACATTGATTGTTGTACCTAACCAGCGTCTGCTTTCGCTGGGGGGCCGCAATCTCTCCCTTCTGGAAGCCTTCAAAAAAGCCGACGATATTCTTTATCAGGCGGTGAAAGGAATTTCCGACTTGATTATGGTGCCGGGGCTTATCAATCTGGATTTCGCGGATGTAAAGAATATCATGAGCAACATGGGTATGGCCTTGATGGGTACGGGCATCGCTTCCGGCGAAAATCGCGCCGTGGAGGCGGCGCAGAGGGCAATATCCTCGCCACTGCTGGAGGATAACACAATCCAGGGTGCGCACGGCATCCTGCTGAGTATCACCGGCGGGTCGGATATGAGTCTTTATGAGGTTAATGAAGCTTCGTCGTTGATTCAGTCCGAAGCGCATGAAGATGCCAACATTATCTTCGGCACTGTCATTGATGAAAGCATGGGTGATGAAATTCGGATAACAGTTATTGCGACGGGTTTTGAAGATATAACCAAGAAGAAGCAGCTTCCGTCGAATATCACTCATTTAAGCAGTTTCCGGCAGAATCTGGCCACCCCGACTTTCATGCGCAAAGAAAAAAACAGTGACAGCGCCAACGTTGTCACGCTCGGTGTTAACGATGAAATTGATGCCGTTAACATTGAAATTCCGACATTCTTGCGCCGGCAGGCCGATTAGAATGATAATGCTCCGTGGCTTGCAGAGTTCCGCCCCTGTCTTCAAAGGCGGCCGGCAGAAAGCCATGGTAAACAGATGAACTGGAAACTTAAAAAAAAGTATACAGCCCTTCTGGAACAAGAAAAGGGCTATGTAAAAAAGGATTGGGGGACTGATAATACGGTTTGCCTTGCCTACCCTAATTACTACCGCGTGGGCATGGCGAATTTAGGTTTCCAGACCGTTTATAAATTATTCAACGAACAACCTTCCTTTCTTTGTGAAAGAGTTTTCTTGCCTGCCGCCGGTGACGAGGCCGAATTCGCTGCCGGGCGGGCGGATTTGTTCAGTATTGAAAATCAGAAACCGGTCAGGGAATTTGATATCCTGGCCTTTTCTCTATCCTTCGAAAACGATTATCCCGATATTTTAAAAATGCTGGAACTGGCCGGAGTGCCGCTTTTAGCGATAGACCGCTCGGAAGATTATCCCCTGGTCATCGGCGGTGGAATTGCGGCAACGATTAATCCGGAGCCGATTGCCGGTTTTTTCGATATGTTTATTTTGGGCGAGGCGGAGGGGGATCTCCCCGAATTTGCACGCATTTTTGAGGAGACAAGGCGGTTGGGGCTCGCCCGCAGAGACCTTCTTCTCCGCTTGCAAAAGTCACTGCGGCATGCTTACGTCCCCGCTTTTTATGAAGTTAAATATTCTGCCGACAGTAAAATTGCTGCTTTTGAAGCTGTGATGCCCGGCCTGCCGGAAAGAATCAGAATCAAACCTCTGCGGGATATAAATGCTTTTGGTACGGAAGAAGTCATAAGTTCGCCGCAGACGGAAATGGCCGATATGCATTTAGTTGAAGTCAACCGTGGTTGCTTCCACAACTGCCGCTTTTGCGCGGCAAGCTTTATTTACAGACCGGCTCGTTTCCGCAGCTATGAACGGATTATCTCCGCTATAGATCGCGGATTGGAGAAAAAAAATAAAATCGGTCTGGTGGGCACTGCCGTCTCCGACCATCCGGAACTGGCCCGTATATGCGAGTATATTTTGGCAAAAAAAGGTCAGGCCGGCATCGGATCGCTGAGAATCGATCAAATAAATGAAACAATTATCCGGCTGCTCAAAGAAAGCGGTGTAGAAACGGTCTCCCTGGCCCCGGAAGCAGGCAGCCAGCGGCTGCGCGATTTGCTGCGGAAGGGCATTACTCAAGATGATGTTATGCGTTCGGCCGAAATTCTTATTGAAAATGAAATACCCAATTTGCGTTTATATTTTATGATCGGGCTGCCTACCGAAGAAGAGAAAGATATTGATGCGATCATTGATTTGGCCAAAAAAATTCAGCATCATGCCTTGTACCAGTCGAAAGGTAAAAAAAGATTCCGGAGTATTACGCTCAGTATCAAACAGTTTATTCCCAAACCGGCGACTCCGCTGCAGTGGTGTGCCCTGGCCGATGTCGGCCTTACCGGCAAAAAAATCAGGAAACTGGTGAATGCTTTTGGCCGCGAAAAACAGTTCAGGGTAATCCATGATGTACCGAAATGGAATTACGTGCAGGCGTTACTGGCGTTGGGCGACCGCCGGGTGGGGGAAATTTTGCTGGCCGTCCACCGCCGGCATGGAAATTGGGCGCAAGCACTCCGGGAAGTCAATATAAATGCTGATTTTTATGTTTACCGGCCAAAACAGTTTTCCGAAATCCTGCCCTGGGATTTTATTGATCGGGGTGCGGCAAAAACATCCCTCATCGCGGAATGTGAAAAAGCACTGGGGATGCGCTGATTGTAAATGTTATTATTATTTAGTCAGTCATATTTAGAACCGCTGGGAGTAAACACTAACGGACTACCAGACAAGTTTCTACATTCGTAATATATCGTATTTATTTATATATTACCAGTTTGACAATTTTAATATTATAAAGTAAGTTATAACGCACTAGCTGATTACAGGGCGTTCGGAGACGGTGCTGTTTCTGAAGTAATTGGCTGGGGTGGTTGCTGGAACAAAAAACTGAAATCGACAAAAATTCTTGAAGGAGGTGCTTAAAATAAATTAACCGGACATAAAGTTAACGGGGGGTAAAAATGGATGGTTTGCAAGCGCCAAACTAATTCAAATAATAAATGGAGGTATTTTATGTTACGAAGATTAGCGTCATTTTTTACCTTTATTTTGAAACATCTGCTTCCCGATGCCTACCTGTTTGCGATTCTACTCACATTTCTGA
>CAYYBK010000067.1:0-9647 GCA_964470015.1 uncultured Syntrophales bacterium | reverse complement strand
TTTTTATTGGCCAGATAGTCGCATTTGATCAATTCTATCCGTGTTTTAACATCATGGATACGGTCATGAATCGTTTCCAACTTCGTTGCCTTATCGACGATGTATTCCGGCGTGGTGATTTTACCGATATCATGTAGCCATGCCGCAATGCGCAGCTCCCGCAACTCATCCTCGGAAAATTTTATGTCGGCGAATTTTCCATAATCGACGCTGTTGATTTTATGAGCCATCGCCATGGTCAACTCAGCAACCCGGCGCACATGTCCGCCGGTATAAGGAGACTTCTCGTCAATAGCTCTGGCTATTGTCTTGATAAATGATTCCAGCAGATTTTCCAGCTCACCGATAAGCCGATTGTGCGAAAGGGCTACCGCTGCCTGTGATGCCAAAGAAATGGTTATCTCCTGGCATTCCACGGAGAAACTTACAACTTCGCCTGTCACGGGATCCAGCGCGTTCAGTAGTTGCAGCACGCCGATAATGTCATTCTCGTGATTTCTTAAGGGGACAACCAGCATTGATTTCGAGCGGTAACCGGTATTATTATCGAATTCTTTCGTCCCCTGAAAGTTAAAACCATGTGCATGATAAACATCGATAATATTTACAACATCGCCGGAATTGGCCACATAGGCGGAAACATTTCTGTTGTTGAGGCTGCCGTCCTCATCTTTTAAACTTACGGCCGGCCAAGTTATTATTCCACCGGTACCGCCCATCCTGATTTTCAGCGAACTGTTCTGAACAATCGCAAAACGGAGCTCGGTTTCGTCATCGGACATTACATAAAGCGTACCGGCATCGGCATTGGAAAATCGGCGCCCTTCATCTACGATCATTTCCAGCAGGCGATTTATGTCTTTTTCGGCGGAAAGAGCGGTGCCGATTCTCGTCAACCTTTTAATCTGGTCAAGCCGGTTTTCCGAAAAATTATTAATTTCAGTAAGAAGACCATTATCGGTGACGCTTCCACAATTATTTACGCGATCGGAATCCATGGCCGGCCTCTTACAATCAGCTTGATTATCTGATAATAACAGAGGTGTTTTCTTTTTCAAGGCGTTTTTTAATTTTCTCCAATTCAGGAGCCGCACGACCGACTTCGTGCAGAAACTTTTTATTAAGAGTTTTACCCGGAATGAATTTTTGCAGAACGTACCGGCGGTCTTCGGGAATCATGGCCGCAATTTTGAAAATATCTTTTTCGGTAAGCTGTGATCTGACAATGGTGGTGCGAAATTCGTGCGGTATTCCAGACTGCCGGATGTACTTTATGCTTTGTACAATATTTTCTGCCACCACCGGCACACCGGCGATACCGGCATATTTTTCTAATGGCCCCTTGATGTCCATAGCGATAAAATCAAGCAGCTTTTTCGCAAGCAGCGTTTTGACGACCTGCGGCCGCGACCCGTTGGTATCCAGTTTTACGGCAAAGCCCATTTCTTTTAGCTGCTTAATTAAACAAGATAAATCATTCTGGATCGTCGGTTCACCGCCGGTAACGGTCACGGCATCGATTTTCCCCCTGCGCATTTGCAGAAACGCCAGTATTTCTTTCTCCGGGATACAGTGCTGAAACAACCCGGGTTCGACCAGTTCCGGATTGTGGCAATAAGAACAGCGGAAATTACAGCCCTGGAGAAAAATAACGGAACTAATTAAACCCGGATAATCGATAAGTGAAACCTTCTGCAAACCGCCGACCTTCATCTTCCTTGCCTTTATTGTTTTTCAATAGAGGAATACTGCGCAGACAGCGTGTTGCCGCAGCCGGCAATAAGCCGGTTAAGATATAACAGAAGGAGGATTCTTTCTGCATTTTTCGCCGGCGGTACAGCCGTTTTCTAGTGGAAACTGAATACCCGCCGGGAAATGAATTCTTCCTGCTTGCCTTTATTCCACTGTTTAACCGGCCTCAAATAACCGACGACACGTGAATAAATTTCACATTCTTCAGCGCAGGTCGGGCATTTTTCCTGCTCGCCCTTTATATAGCCGTGGGAAGGACATACGCTGAATGTCGGGGTGAAAGTTATATAAGGCAAACGATAATTAGAGCAGATTTTTTGCACCAATCTTTTTACCGATTGCGGATCATCGATCCGTTCACCGGCAAATGTATGAAACACCGTACCGCCCGTGTACTTTATCTGGATTTCATCCTGCAGATCCAGTGCTTCAAACACGTCATCGGTATAGTTCACCGGCAATTGTGTGGAATTCGTATAATACGGCTCGGCGTCCTTCGCCATGCCGCCGTCGGCGGCACAAATAATGTCATTGTATTTCTCTTTATCAATTTTCGCCAGCCGATACGAAGTTCCTTCCGCCGGAGTTGATTCCAGATTATAGTTGTTCCCCGTTTCCTTTTGAAAATCAATGAGCTTTTTTCTCATGAAATCCAGCACATGTTTCGTAAACTCCTGCCCTTCCTGCGAAGCAATGTTTCGGCCCAGCAAGTTCAGACAGGCTTCATTCATCCCGACAAGCCCGATCGTGGCAAAATGATTTTTCCAGTATTCGTTGAATCTCTCTTTGACATTGCGCAGATAATATTTTGTGTAGGGATAAAGATCGCCGTCCGTGAACTTCTCCAGAACCTTTCTCTTTGTTTCCAAGCTTTCTTTGGCCAGCTCCATCAGCCGTTCCAATTGCTGCAGGAAATCCTTCCGGGATTTGGCCTGATAGCCGATACGCGGCATATTAATCGTAATGACTCCGATGGATCCGGTCAGCGGATTCGACCCGAAAAGCCCGCCGCCTCTCATTTCCAGTTCCCGGTTGTCGATGCGCAGCCGGCAGCACATGCTGCGGGCATCCTCCGGCTTCATATCGGAATTGACAAAGTTGGAAAAATAAGGAACTCCGTACTTAGCAGTCATTTCCCACAAATCATGCATATTGGGATCATTCCAGTTAAAATCCTTGGTAATGTTATAGGTTGGAATCGGAAAAGTGAAAACCCTCCCCTTGGCGTCGCCTTCCGCCATAACCTGTAGGAAGGCTCTGTTAAAGATATTGATTTCTTCCTGGAATTCTTTGTAGGTTTCTTTTTGCGGCTGCCCACCGATAATTACATGCTGGCCGGCATAATATCCGGGAACGGTGACATCCAGTGTTACATTGGTAAAAGGCGTTTGAAAACCGACCCGGGTCGGTACGTTAATATTGAAAATAAATTCCTGCAGGGCCTGTTTTACATCATCGAATTTCAACTTATCGTAACGAATAAAGGGAGCAAGCAGTGTATCAAAATTGGAAAAGGCCTGCGCACCGGCCGCCTCTCCCTGTAATGTATAAAAGAAGTTTACCACCTGCCCCAGGGCACTGCGTAAATGTTTGGCCGGTTTACTTTCCACCTTGCCGGAAACACCGCGGAATCCCTGTAAAAGCAGATCATAGAGATCCCAGCCGACACAATAAACGGAAAGCAGACTTAAATCATGAATATGAAAATCTCCGTCATTATGGGCTTTCTTTATTTCCGGGGTATAGATTTCATTTAGCCAGTAAACCTTGCTGACTTCCGAAGATATATAATTGTTCAACCCCTGCAGTGAATAATCCATGTTACTGTTTTCATTTATTTTCCAGTCTGCCTTATTCAAATATTGATCGACAAGATCAACTTCCATCTTGTTGGCTATATCACGCAGCCGGGCATGCTGATCACGGTAAATTATATAGGCTTTGGCCGTTTTGCGATAAGGAGAAAGTAAAAGCACTTCCTCAACTATATCCTGAATCTCTTCGACGTTAAAAATCTTGCCGTCGAATAATTTTTCGGCAAGGTTTAAAACTTTAATGGTTAATTTGCGTGCCTCCTTAATATCAAATTCGCCGGTAGCGACGCCGGCTTTGGCAATGGCACTGGTGATCTTCTCCGCATTAAACTTGACCAGCCGACCGTCTCTTTTTTTAATTTTTGTATTCATTTGCCCCCCGTTAACAGATAAAAAAAGATAAGTTCCGCCCCGCGAAGACGCTATATATTGGGGCTGTACGGAAAGATACCACTACATGTAGTTATTAGCAAGAAATAAATGTATATTTTTATGAAACACAGCTATTATGAAAGTAATATCATCGAGCCGAGGCGCAACGGTTGCAGATCGACAAAGCAAAACTAAATGATGTTAAAGGTTTTCTTGATGAGCGTGAAGCCGCCCGTCTTTATGAGCTTGCGCTCGTTGCCGGAAAAAGCGGCCCCTGTCTGGAAATCGGCAGCTATTGCGGTAAGTCCGCAGTTTATCTCGGCAGCGCCTGCAAACTTAACAATGCCGTTTTGTTTTCTATCGATCACCACTGCGGATCTGAAGAACAGCAGCCCGGTGAGTTATATTTCGATTCCGATTTGCTGGATGGAGAAACCGGTAAAATCGATACTTTGAGATTTTTTCGTAAAACCATCACGGCTTTCGATCTGGAAAATACAATTATACCGGTTATCGGCCGCTCGGAAATAATCGGCCGGGCCTGGCAAACACCTCTGAGCCTGGTATTCATCGATGGGAGTCATGCTTATGAAGCGGTTCTCTGTGACTATTTAACATGGTCGAAGCATCTTCTTCCGGGCGGATTGCTGGTTTTTCATGATATTTTTCCCGATCCAGACAAAGGTGGCCAGGCACCATACCGGGTTTATCAAAAAGCTTTGGCATCCCTCCTGTATGATGAACTGCCGATGCTGCAATCACTGGGAATATTAAGAAGCAAATACTAACGGCTGATTAAAAGCCGGTCTTTATTTTTTTGCATTGACCTGCTTTATATTTTCCTATACTTTACAGTGAATTTACCGACATTTCAGGGTGTTAATGTTATGAACAGCAAAACGGAATTCCGTTTGACGGAAAACAACGCTTTTCCCCATGACCAAAACCGGCAGGCGGTTAACGACAAAACGGACACCGGAGCCGTCGGTAAGTCCATTGCCTTTACCCGGGAATATCCGGTGCCGGAAGAACTGCTGAAAAATTTACGTTATGAATATCTGCGCCGCGAGCTGTGGGTGCCGCTGGAATCAAGAAACGGGAAAATCACTGTAATTGTCGATAATCCCAACAATATCATTAAACGGGATATGATCGAAAACATCCTGAAAACGAAATACGTAGAATACGTTGCGGCAACGAAACAGGACATATGGAAATTCATTGAATATTTCTATGATGTCGGCGAGCCGGAAGAGGAAGAAGATATTTGCACCAGCGGTAATGGAAATATTAAAAAAGATCTGCCGCCGGGCGTTTCGGAAACCGATGTCAGCATTGTCAAACTGGTCAATGATGCCATAAATGAGGCTTATGACAAACGCGCTTCCGACATTCATATTGAACCAGATGCCAAGGATAAACTTGTAAATATCCGCTTGCGGATCGACGGCGAATGTATCCCTTATAAAAGCTATCCTTATGAATACAGGGCAGCCATCGTATCACGCATCAAAATCATGGCCAATCTCGATATCACGGAAAAACGACTCCCGCAGGACGGTAAAATCAAATATAAGGTCCCGGGCGCCGAGGAAATAGAACTAAGGGTCGCCACGCTGCCCACCCACGGTTATGTGGAAGATGTGGTGCTGCGACTTTTGACCCGCGGCAGAATAATGACTCTCGCCGAGCTCCGGATGCCCCAAAGTGTGCACACCCGCTTTCAGGCGCAGCTTATCAAGCCTTACGGTCTGATTCTTCTGGTCGGGCCGACCGGTTCCGGCAAAACCACAACTGCCCATGCCGCCCTGCATTTGGTTAACAAGCCTAATATTAAAATATGGACGGCGGAAGATCCTGTGGAAATTACCCAACAGGGGATACGGCAGCTGCAAATACATCACAAGATCGGCCTCGATTTTGCCGCTGCCATGCGCTCTTTTCTGCGCGCCGATCCCGACATCATCATGGTCGGGGAAATGCGGGATTATGAAACAGCCAAAATGGGCATCGAAGCCTCCACGACCGGTCATCTGGTCATGAGCACGCTCCATACCAATAATGCTCCGGAGACCATCATCCGGCTGCTGGATATGGGTATTGACCCCTTCGCCTTCGCCGATTCCTTGCTCTGTGTTCTGGCGCAAAGACTGGTCCGCTGCCTGTGCCGAAAATGCCGGGAGGCCTATCATCCTACAGCGCAGGAATATGCGGAGCTGGCCCATCATTACGGCGAAAAAGCCTTTGCTACCCTGAATATCGCATACGGCGAAGATTTGCGCCTCTACCGGGCAAAAGGCTGCAAGGAGTGCAATTTCATCGGTTATCACGGCAGAACTGGTCTTTTTGAACTGCTGGTGGCCTCCGATAATATCAAGCAGATGATTATCAGCCGCAAGTCCATTGCGGCTCTGCGCAAAACGGCCATGACGGAGGGCATGTCCACGCTCCTGCAAGACGGCGTAATGAAAGTTATCGCCGGGGAGACGGACCTGATGGAAGTCCTGAGCGTCTGTATCCGATAAAATACAAAGATGCTTACTTGAAATTCATTGAATTATTTTCTATAAAAACGCCAAGTTTCTGCGCTTAACGATCATGCAATGCGTTTGACGCCGCGCTGATAAATTTTCGGACCTTTACCGGGTCTTTTTTCCATTCCTTATTTTCTACCCCGCTGATGACATCAACGCCGTAAGGCTCGACGACAGCGACGGCTTTATTTACATTATCCGGCGTAAGACCACCCGCAAGAATAACGGGCAGCTGCAAGCTGTCTCGTATTTTGCGGGCAAGCGTCCAATCAATGCTCCTGCCGGTGCCCGCCGGGCGCTTTTCGCTTGCCGAATCCAGCACCAGGGCATCAACACCTGTTTCCGCTATTATTTTAGCGGCGTCCACCGGGTCGGCACATTCGGACCGGCACTTCCCCGTCTCTACTGAAAAGCGCAGTGGTTTGATGACCTGTGCTCCGAGTTTATGAATAGCGGAAACAAGTGCTGCCGTAACCTTCACCGGCTCGTTACCATGCAGTTGCACGGCGTGCGGTTTCAAGAATTTCGTTATCGACAAAACATCCGCCGGATCATCGCCGACAACGATCACCCGCGAAACAAATGGCGGGACGCTGCGCATCAGTTCCCGGGCGGTTCGTCTAGTAAGATTCCAAGGCACTGCTGTCGGATATTCCACTACAAAACCAAGTGCGTGGGCCCCTGCCGCAGCACAAAGACTTACCTCCTCCCGGGACGTAATCCCGCATATTTTAATCCGCGTCATAACGGCCATCCCACGGCTGTCAATTCGTGAAGAAAACTATTCATATCCGCCGCCTTTAAAACGGCGGTTCCAACAAGAACCGCATCCGCGCCTTTCCGCCCGGCCCGCCTTACATCTGCAGCGGAGGCAATCGCGCTTTCGCTGATCAGGGGACGTGCTCCGTGACAAAAACCGGCCAGTTCCTCCGTTTTACTTACGTCGGTATCGTCCACTTCAAATATTGTGATGTCCCGGTTATTGATGCCGATCAAATCAAACGGCAGCGGCCGGATCATTTCTACCTCCGCGATGGAATGAGCTTCGAGCAATGTTTCCAGCCCGCAGCATTTCGCTTTTTCGATCAGCCGGAGAAGTTGATCCGGTTTCAACATGGCTGCAATCAAAAGCACCGCCTGCGCCCCACATGCCGCCGATTCTTCGACCTGACGCTCTGTTCTGATGAAATCCTTATGCAGAACCGGCAGATCAACGGCAGCAGCGACTTTCTGCAGGAGAGACAAACTTCCGCCGAAATGTTCCGGTTCCGTAACGACGCTGATTCCGGCCAGCGGGTGAAGCGCCATTTCCCGAGCCAGCGCCACGGGATCGCGGCCGCGTAATAGATCGCCTTCCTTATCCGAACGGATTTTGATTTCGGAAATAACGGGAAAGAGCGTCTCTTTCTGCCTTTGGCGGATGGAAGCGGACAGGTTTTTCTTCAATTCCGGTCCGGAGCAATTTCTGTTTCTAGACATGGATAAATACTATCAAACAGTTTTTGATTTTTCCACCAGTTCCTGGAGTTTACGCTCCGCCGCCCTGGAATCAATCAATGAACGGGATAAATCCATCCCTTCGCGGATACTGGTCGTCTTGCCGCTTACATAAAGAGTGGCGGCATTGTTCAATACCAGAAAGTCTCTGCGCGGACCGCGCTCCTTGCCAGAGAATATATTGCGGATCACCTGAGCATTGAATTCGGGAACACCGCCGGCAATGTCGTTCAATGTACAGCGCTTCAGTCCGAAATCCTCCGGAGTAACTTCGTAATATTTGATTTGCTTTTGTTTTATCTCCGCCAGTGAAGTCTTCCCGAGCAGTGATATTTCGTCAAGACCGTCCAGGCCGTGGGCTACGATGACGTGGTTGAAATCCATTTCCGCCACTACATTGGCCATCATATTGACCAGCTCGGGCTTGTAGACGCCGATGGTGTGATTGCGCGCCCCCAGCGGATTAATGAGCGGACCGATAATCGTAAAAAATATAGTCTTAATTCCCAGCTGGTTTTCCGGACCGAAGACTTTGAGCATGACGGGGTGAAAATTAGGGGCATAAATAAAACTTATACCTATGCTTTCAATCAGCTTTGCCGCCTGTTCGGGGGTCTGGTCAATATTTACGCCCAATGCTTCCAGCACGTCCGCGCTTCCCGAAGGTGAGGAAATGGAGCGGCTTCCGTGTTTAGCCACCGGGACGCCGGCGGCAGCCGTTAGAATGGCGTTAGCCGTGCTTACGTTAAAGGTAGTGAGGCCGCCGCCCGTTCCGCAGGTATCGGTTAGATCAGCTTTCAGCGAAATTTTAATTGGAATACAATTTCGACGCATGGCTTGGGCAATGTAGGCTACCTCCTTGATGCTGGGCCCCTTGCTGAGCATGCCGACCAAAAAGCCGGCGATCTGTACATCGGACAGTTGTCCGGCGTTTATGGCATCGATGACGGTATCGATTTCATTTTTTTCCAGATTGAAATTGTCCGTTAACTTGGTCAAAATAGGTTTTATTGTCTTTTTGCCGTTTTCCAGCGTTCCGGCCACGCCTTTCGCTGCGTCGGTAACGATCATGTTGGCCGGAGCTCCCTCCGCCAGTTCGTGAAATTTGTATGTTTTGAAGGCCATCATTGTTTTGGTCTCCATAACACCTTCCGTGTTTTGCATTTTTTCCGTTACAATTTCGGAAAGATTTTCATAATCGCGAACCTGGATTTTGGCCATGAGATCGTATTCGCCGGTAATGGAAAGCACTTCGACAACTTCTTCAATCCCCCCCAGCTGGTTGGCCAGCCGCGGGATTTTGCCTTTTTCCGCCTTGAAAAGAACAAGCGCCGTAATCATAAACATTCCTCCTTTTTATTTAATTTCCGGCAACGTTCCATCGGACGACGCCGGTTTAATCAACTTTTTTTGCCAAATAAAAAAAGGGCTATGGAAAACCACGCCCTTTTTTCAGCAAAAAAAAGACCGTGGGCAGCGGATCTGCCAACGGTCCCTGGATGCTTTAAGTTGTCTTTAATTATTTACGCATGGGAAGTCGTACCGGCGGACCCGAGAATTTCGGCCCACCACCAAAGATGCACTGCTTGCTTAACGTTTAAAGCGTAATACATTTTTTTCCTTCCCGAAACATGGGCTTTATAGCCTGGATGGTTTTCTGCTGTCAAGCTTTTTTTAC
>CAYYBK010000066.1:5498-9654 GCA_964470015.1 uncultured Syntrophales bacterium | reverse complement strand
GTTAATGCCCAAGCGCTGGATATATTTAATCGTGCGGCTGATAAATTTTTTGTCTTTTAGAATCAGGACATGAACGTCAATGACATAAAGGGCCTCATTAACTTTCGTTTTTTTGAGATTGTCCTGGATTTCCAGAAGCTGCCGCTCTGATTCCTTCAATGCATTTTTAAAACGCTGAATTTCGTTGGGAATGAGCGATGGATCACTGAGTTTGTAAAAAGACAGTTGAAAATCCAACGGATCAAAACAATAGGCCTTACCGATAACAATACCCGGAGAGACACCGATACCTTTAAGAACAAATGTCTTTTTTTCGTAATCAGCACTCATATTATCGTTCAATCTTCTCCAAATTTATTTTCAATTAACCCTTCCAGCGCCTTCATCGCCTCCAGCACGTCCGGCCCGTCAATTCTTAATGTCAAAACGGCGCCCTGCGGACAGGCCAGTGTGAGCAGGCCGAGAATACTTTTCCCGTTAACGGTTTGCCCGTTGCGTTCAACGTAAATATCGGATTTAAACTGCTGGGCAATTTTTACAAAAGCGGCTGCCGGACGGGCATGCATACCTAATTTATTTTTTAATTTAAAGGATTTTATTTCTATCAATTCAAATTTCTTTCAGTGATGATATTAGAAGAAAAAGCAGAGCAGCAGCGTAGAAAATATAAACTTGCGAAATTCGTTTTTTGACCAGCAGAAAACAAACCATGATAACGGCAATTGCCGCCAGATTAGTCATCATCCCGGATAAATTTACAAAAGATGAGTATTGACTGCCGCTAATTAAAAACAACGCCGTTCCGGACAATAAAATCAAGGAAAACCAGCGCATCCTTACGGCAACGTTCGGCAAATCCAGCATGCGGACAAATTCCACGCCCTGTTTCCCTCTGCGGTAACTTTCCCAAAACCCCTTAACTCTTACCCAGAGATGGGACGGAGTATATAACAATAAAAAAGCCAGCGGAGCAAAAGTATTACCTGCGTATGCCAAAACACAGGCCATCATGGCCGCAAAAGGCCGCAGGGCGCCCCAGAAAAAAGTATCCCCGATCGCCGCATAGGGACCAGACAAAACCTGCTTAACGGTAATAATGTCCGCTGTGTTCAGATGACTGCCGTTGAAATGATCTTCCTCCAATTTCAAAACCGAGCCGATAACCGGGGCAGAAAGATAGGGATGGGTATTAAACAGCTGCAAATGCCGTGTCAATAATTCCCCCGCGTCTTCTTTCGTCAGATTCCATTCCCGGATCACGGGAATTATCGTCATCGTAAAACCCAAATTTTGCATTCTTCGGAAATTAAGCGTTGCCTGTATAAAAAAAGACCTCAAAAAAATCTTAAACAACAATAATTTATTCATTTTTTTGCGGCCTCAAAATTAATCAGCTATTTTTTTTAACTAGCATAAAACACCGCTGAAGTCAATTTTATCAGGCAACCAGATGTTGTCTGCATCTCCGTTTGTTAGTCGATGTCCGTTTTGATCAAGATAATATTTTATCATTTTAATTTTGTTTTTAATTCTTCTTGACAGCCGCGTTTTTTGCTGCTAAGGACACGCCGGTTTTTATCACTGTACCATAAGCAGGTGGTTTTTATTTGCTTTTGCCCACATTATTTTAGTGGCTATTGGCATAAAACCGGAAAATTAATGAGGAGGAAATCAAATGCTTTGTCAAACTGTTAAACCGGGAGTGGAATGCGCTTTCATGAGCAAAAAAGGCTGCGGTTATTTCGGCGGAAGTTGCCATGTAATAATTGATAAATGCACCGAATGCGGAAAGATCATCGAATACCAGGCAGCGAAATACTGCAAGGTGTATCCGGATCCGGCCAGCAAGTGGCTTAACGGCAAATGCCCGACGGCAACGCACATTAAGCTGGAAGTTAAAGAAAACACGCAGAAGATAAATCCGCTCAAAGCTTCGAAAAGAGCAAGTAAAAAGGGATAATTTTCGTCTTCTTGATTTTGCTTCAGCAGAGCTGCAATTTTTTCATTGTTTCTCAAAGTAAAAAAAGCCGGCTTGGATGAGCCGGCTTTTTTTATCAACTTATGATGTTTTTTATTTTCTGTAATTCGTGCTTGATCAAAAGAAGTTTTTCCTGATCGACGGTTTTGCCTTCCGGTTCGCCGTCTCCCCGCATTTTCGCCAGCTGTTTTTTGGCACCATCAATGGTAAAACGTTGGGCGTAAAGCAAATCTTTGATCGTCAATAATTCCTGCACGTCTTTCTGACGATAAAGACGCTGGGCCGACTTCGTTCTTACCGGTTTAATTGATTTGAATTCCGTTTCCCAGTATCGAATAACGTATGGTTCAACATTAAGGATTTTGCTTACTTCTCCAATACGGAAATAGGCTTTATCGGGAATTATTGTCTCCATAACATCCCTTAATCCTTTAAACGGGATTCCTTCCGTTGTACTTTAAAAACTTCCGCCTTTGAAAGACACGACTTTACTGATGCGCTTCCGGTCAAACTTGCCAGACAAGCAAGCTGTATCTGGAAAAACAAGGTTTTTCAAGTACGAATAAATAGATGGCAGGCAGATCTGCCTTATTTAATTCAGCGCTTTGCGCAAAACCTGAGAGGACTTGAAAGTCAGAACTCTCCGGGCAGTAATAGATATTTCCTGACCGGTTTGCGGATTACGGCCGCGACGCGCTCTTTTTTCCTTCACCACGAAGTTGCCGAACCCGGAAATTTTTACCTTTTCGCCTGCGGCGAGACTGTCTTTAATAATGTCAAATACTGATTCAACGATATCCGCCGATTCTTTTTTGGAAAAACCAAGCTTCTCATAAACATTCTGAATAATATCAATCTTCGTCATTTCTTCTCCTCCGTTTTAGCTTCTTATGACTGTTCGCCTCTAATTTTTGCACCAGTTAATTGAATGGTGTTTCGCACAATCTTTTCATGGACATTATTAACTTCAATATCAGTTAATGTTTTATCCGGTGCGCGATAGGAAAACCGCAAGCCCAGACTTTTCATCCCTTCCGGGAGACCTTTACCTGCGTATATATCAAAAATACCTACATTTTCAAGTAAATCTTCTTTTTGGCGCAAAACAACGTCCAGCATGTAATCCGTCTCGACATCGGCCCCGATAAGAAAGGCTACATCGCGCGTAACCGCCGGATATTTTGATATTTCCCTATAATTAATACCGCTTCCGATATGAGCCGCAAGTATATCCAAATCAATTTCAAATACATAGGGCATTATTTTTAAATCCGCCCGATCACGGACATCCGGATGCAACAGCCCCACGTACCCTATTTTAACGTCACCCGAATAAATATTGCATGATTTCCCCGGATGCAAGAAAGGCTCCGGATTCTCCGCAAGGTAACGGCAATTATCCATTTTTAAATCATAAAAAATATTAGCCAGGCATCCTTTAGCATCATAAAAATCAACCGGCAGCTTCGCACCCCATAAATCATCGCTCAATACTCCCGAGGAAAGCCCGGCCAGAATATTTTTTTCTTCGGGCAGCTCGCCGGCATCGCGGTTCAGAAATATTTTACCCATTTCAAAAATCTTTAAGCTGGAACAGCCGTTGTTGGCGTTCTTTTTCAGCGTATCGAGCAGGCCGAAAACCATTGTTGTTCTCATTACCGCTTGATCTTCCGCCAGTGGATTTTTGATATAAACCAAACGGCGGCGGGGATCATTTTCCTTCAGACAAAGAATATTTACGGATGCCGGTGAGATAAAACTGAAGTTAATAATCTCCGTATAGCCGGAACCGGTCAATAATTTTCTGATTCGTTCTTCTAAATCCAGACGCGGCAAGTTTGCCATTTCGGTAATCGCCGCATCCGGCAGGGTCATCGGAATAAGATCATATCCGTAAAGCCGGGCTATTTCTTCGATCAGATCTATTTCCCCGGTAATATCCACCCGGGAAGAAGGCGGTGTAACAAGATAGCGCCCCCGGCCCTCTTTCTTTACATCCATACCGATGCTTTTCAAAATACGGACAACATCATTTCCCTTAATTTTCGCTCCAATGATTTCATTAATTCTGCCGAGCCGCAAAGGGATATTACTGGGTACAACTATCTTCTGCGGATACTCATCAATGCAGTTTTTATAAATATTATTTACGGGGCGCTGACCGGATCTACCGCGCTA
>CAYYBK010000066.1:0-5488 GCA_964470015.1 uncultured Syntrophales bacterium | reverse complement strand
ATAAATACTGCCGCCGGAGGTATCGGCAATCAGCTGGGCGGCACGATCCAGTGCTCTTAAAACGCCTTCCGGATCAATGCCTCTTTCAAAGCGGAAGGCGGCATCCGTCGGCATAGCCATTTTTCTGGCCGAACGGCGGATGGAAACAGGATTGAAATAAGCGCTCTCCAGCAATACGGTTTGCGTATCTTCTTTCACTTCCGAATTCAGTCCGCCCATGATGCCGCCAATGGCGACCGGTTTTACTCCGTCACAGATCAGCAGTGTATCGGCGGGCAATTTGCGGGTTTTCCCGTCAAGTGACACGAATTCCTCATCCTGCTTCGACCTCCGGACAACAATACGTCCTTCCTCCAGAAAGCGAAAATCAAAAGCATGCAGCGGCTGCCCCATTTCCAGCATGACAAAATTCGTCACATCCACCACGTTGTTGATCGCGCGCAATCCGGCGGCCTCCAGCCTCGTTTTCATCCAGACCGGCGAGGAACCGACCTTAACATTTTTGATCATTCTCGCCGTGTAACGCGGACAGAGATCAGCATCAATGATTTGAACAGATGTTGCCTTTTTCATATCGTCTTCATTTTCACGAATAGCGACAACGGGCAGTTTTATTTTTTTGCCGGTGATGGCCGCCGCTTCGCGGGCAATACCGATCATGCTCAAACAGTCGGCACGGTTGGGAGTAATACCGATATCCAAAACAGTATCCCCCAAATCAAGGGCATCCTCCAGTGGCGCACCGGGAGTTATATCATGCGGCAGCTGCATAATTCCGGAAGCATCGTCGCCGATTTCCAACTCTGCGGCCGAACAAAGCATACCATCCGATTTTTCGCCGCGTAATACGGACGCTTTGA
The DNA here is from genome assembly GCA_964470015.1 of uncultured Syntrophales bacterium. Lineage (GTDB taxonomy): Bacteria > Desulfobacterota > Syntrophia > Syntrophales > Smithellaceae > MVRV01. The sequence continues at coordinate 4,628 of CAYYBK010000066.1, read as the reverse complement.
TCGTATAACCTCCGGGTATGGTCGCGCCGATTTTCGCCAGCGGCACAATATCGCCCGCTTTAATATTTTTAGCGCCGCAAACGACCGGATAGTTCAGCGATCCATCGGTTACTGCACAAAGGGACAGTTTATCCGCTGCCGGGTGAGGTTTTACGGAAAGAATTTCCGCTGCGACAACGCCAGTAAAGGCAGGTTTAACGACTTTGATTTCATCGACTTCCAGACCGGCCATCGTCAGAGCCTCAGCCAGCTCCGCAGGAGTCAAATCAATATCAACATAATCTTTAAGCCATTTTAGACTAACGAGCATAGAGAAGGTATCTCCTAAAATTGTCTGAGGAAGCGCACATCATTTTCAAAAAACAATCTGATGTCAGAAATACCGTATTTCAGCATGGCGATACGTTCCAAGCCCAGACCAAAGGCAAATCCCGTATATACTTCCGGATCATAACCGACATTCCGGAATACCGCCGGGTTGACCATGCCGGAACCGAGAATCTCCAGCCAGCCGCTTTGCTTGCATACGCGGCAACCGCGTCCGCTGCACATGACACAGCGGATATCAACTTCTGCCGACGGTTCTGTAAAGGGGAAAAAACTGGGGCGGAAACGTAATGTGGTCTTATCACCAAATATTTTTTTAAGGAATGCCGTTAAAATACCTTTTAAATCACCGAAACTGACGCCCCGGTCAACCATCAAGCCCTCTATCTGGTGAAACATCGGTGTGTGGGAAATATCGGAATCGGGGCGATAAACCCGGCCGGGAGATAGAATCCGCACCGGCGGTTTCATTTTCTCCATGGTGCGAACTTGAACCGGCGAAGTATGGGTGCGCAAAACTACATTCTCGGCGATATAAAACGTATCCTGCATATCCCGTGCAGGGTGATCCTTCGGGATATTCAGTGCCTCAAAATTATAATAATCAAGCTCAACCTCCGGACCTTCGACAACGGAGAATCCAAAGGAGGCAAAAATAGCACAAATTTCACGGCGTACCTGAATGATCGGATGGATACGGCCGCATTGGATTCCCCTGCCCGGAAGGGTGACATCGATCTTTTCTTTCAGCAGGATATCTTCTTTTTTACGGATCAACTGCCGCTGCAGCGCTTCTTCGACTTTGGTGCTCAGAATGTCCTTTACTTCATTACAGCGCTTTCCAAAGAAAGGCTTCTCGGCGTCCGGAACCTGCGCAATGTTCCTTAAAATTCCAGTTAACAGACCTTTACGTCCAAGATATTTCGTCTTAACAACCAGAATCTGTTCTTCGGTCACTGCCGCCGCCAATTCAGCAATGGCATCATTTTCCAGTTGCCGAAGCTCGCTGATCATGCCGCCTGCTCGCCTTTTGCCATGACAACGACCTGGGCGAAACCTTGCGGATCATTGACGGCGAGCTCCGCCAGTATCTTGCGATCCAAAACGATACCGGTTTTTTTCATACCGTCAATCAGCCGGCTGTAAGAAATATTATTGAGCCGGGCGGCCGCGTTAATGCGCGCAATCCATAGCTGCCGGAAGTCCCTTTTTCTTGAGCGACGGTCGCGGTATGCGTATTTCATCGCCTTGTTAACGGCTTCGGTAGCTGTTCTGAGCAACCGGCTGCGGGCTCCAAAAAAACCCTTTGCCAGCTTTAATATTTTCCGTCTTTTTTTGTGGGCGGTAATGGCCCTTTTTACCCTTGACATTTCCTCTTCTCTCCTGATTTCTAACGAATATATTTACTTACAGATAAGGAATAAGTCGCTTGATCTGCTTATAGTTGGCGGATTCAACAATCGTGGCGCGCCTTAAAGTTCTTTTTCTTTTCGTCGTCTTTTTGGTGAGGATATGGCTGGCAAAGGCTTTTGCACGCTTCACCTTACCTTTTGCAGTCATTGAAAAGCGCTTGGCAGCTCCCCGATGAGTTTTTAGTTTTGGCATCAAATCACCTCTTTACTGTTAATTATTTTAATTATTTTCTGGGTGAAACGACCATAACCATATTGCGGCCTTCCAGCCGCGGCTCCTGGTCGATAACACACTCATTGGCCAATTCATTTTTTATCTCTTCCATCATGCGGCGACCGATTTCGGTAAAGGCGATTTCCCGGCCCCGGAACATCATCGATATTTTTACCTTGTCGTTCTTATCCAGAAATTTCTTAATCTGCTTCACTTTGACGTTTACGTCGTGTTCCTCTGTTTTCGGCCGCAATCTTATTTCTTTAATATGAATTACAGTCTGGCTTTTTTTGGCATCGTGCTGTTTTTTATTTATGCGGTAGCGGTATTTGCCGTAATCCATTATTTTACAAACAGGCGGTTCCGCCGTTGGTGATACTTCTACCAAATCCAGTCCAACTCTTTCGGCATTGGCTATCGCTTCCGTCAGCGTAATAACTCCCAATTGCTTGCCTTCTTCGTTAATCACACGTACATTGGCCGACTTTATTTCCCTGTTGATTTTTAAATCCTTAACTATATATCACCTCCTGAAATACTTAAGCCGCTTAGCGTCTGATCATATTGACGGCCAAGCTGAGCCTCCGGTCATAAAGCTAAAGCTTCTTATCGCATCTTTCCCGGACAAGATTGATAAATTCATCGACCGGCAACGAACCTAGATTTTCCCCTTCCCGTGTCCGCGGGGCAATCGTCCCGGCGGTCATTTCCTTATCGCCAATCACCAGCATGTAGGGAATTTTCTGCATCTGCGCCTGGCGGATTTTGTAACCAAGCTTTTCATTATCAAAATATTTTTCACAACGGATACCGGCCTCCAGCAGTTTCTTATAAACCGTCTCACCGTAAGGAATATGCTTGTCCGTAACGGTCAGCACGGTGCACTGTGTCGGGGCCAACCAGAGCGGAAATGCGCCGGCATAGTGTTCGATAAGCACGCCGATGAAACGTTCGATCGAGCCCAGTATGACTCTATGCAGCATAACCGGGCGATGCTTTTCACCGTCAGTTCCAATATAGCTCAAGTCAAAACGTTCCGGCAAGGTAAAATCGCATTGAATGGTCGCGCACTGCCATTTTCTTTTTAAGGCATCTTTTAGTTTGAAATCGATTTTCGGCCCGTAAAACGCTCCGTCTCCCTCGTTGATATCGTATTTCATTTTATTGCTTTTGAGGGCATTTTCCAGGGCGTTCGTCGCCGATTCCCAATCGGCATCGGAACCGATAGAATGCTCCGGCCTGGTGCTCAATTCGACTTCATACTCAAAGCCGAAAATACCCATCGCATAATTGACAAAATCGACGATGGCAATTATTTCCGAGTTCAGCTGCTCCGGTGTACAGAGAATATGGGCATCATCCTGCGTAAACTGCCTGACCCGAACCAGCCCGTGCAAAACTCCGGTTTTTTCATGACGATGAACGGTACCGAGTTCGAAATAACGCAGCGGCAGATCGCGGTAGCTTCTGATTTTCGATTTATAGATCAGCATATGGGAAAGGCAGTTCATCGGCTTTATGCCGTACGACTGTTCTTCCACTTCCGTATAATACATATTTTCGCGGTAATGCTCGTAATGTCCCGATTTTTTCCAGAGATCCGCTTTCAGAATCTGCGGCCCCATAACCATATCGTAGCCGCGTTTAAGATGCTCTTTTCTCTCCCAATCCTCGATAAGATAACGCAGCAGCATTCCCTTGGGATGAAAGATTATCAAACCGGCCCCGGCTTCCTCATTAATCTGAAAAAGATCCAGTTCCCTGCCCAGACGGCGGTGATCCCGCTTCCGGGACTCCTCCAGCAGATTCAAATAATCTTTAAGGGCAGATTCATCTGCGAAACCGGTTCCGTAAATGCGCTGCAGCATTTTATTTCTTTCATCGCCCCGCCAGTAGGCTCCGGCAACGTTTAACAGCTTGAAGGATTTAATCATGCCCGTTGCCGGGATATGAGGGCCGCGGCATAAATCAACATAACCGCCCTGCCGGTAAAGACTGACGTTTTTAACATCCGCCGGTAAATCGTTGATCAGTTCGACCTTATAATTTTCCCCTTTTTCTTCAAAAAGATTGACGGCTTGGGCGCGGGAAATTTCTTCGCGGGTAAAAGGGTAATTGGCCGCGGTAATTTCCTTCATCCGTTGCTCGATGCGCGCAAGATCTTCCGTGGTAAATGTATCTTTATATTCAAAGTCATAGTAAAAACCGTCTTCTATGGACGGCCCGATGCTGACCTTGGCGCCCGGGAAAACATCCTGCACCGCCTGCGCCATGACATGAGAGATGCTGTGCCGTAAAACGGAGAGCCCTTCCTTGGAAGTAATATCAAGCGGGGAAAGAACGCTGTTTTCCTGAAGCGCATGGCTCAAATCAACGGCAACACCATTGACTTTAGCAGCCACCGTAGAATCCAAATTTTTCTTGTCCCAGGCGGCAATAGCATCCTTCACGGAAATTCCCGCCGGAAAATCAGCTTCAGACTTATCGGGGAAAGTAATTTTAATATCCATATCTTACACACACCAAAAAATTGCCCAATGCCTCAGATTCATTTTAAAAGGGCATCACCCTTTCGCTGATGCCCTTTCTTCATCGGCATTTTCCGCAGCCATTTTATATTAAAAATGGTAGGCAAGCAGGGATTTGAACCCTGGACATCCACCGCGTCAGGATGG
>CAYYBK010000065.1:4099-9686 GCA_964470015.1 uncultured Syntrophales bacterium | reverse complement strand
GCAATGTAATGGCGATGGCCCCGTTCATTTTCTTAAAAACGGCCTGCTTGTTTTCCGATTGCCCGATGTTGCCGGCAATCAGATCCCGGACGATAAAGGAAAAAGGGACATCGGATGCATTGTTAATGATAGTAACGTCCACCTGTCATCCCCCGGATTAATCCTTCTAAAAAGCCTTTTTATAAATTCCCAGAACTTCACCGGAGCCGGTGATGAAACGAACATTGTTGACGATGGAGCCATCGGCCATACTCAACTCGGCGGCCTTTCCGATGAGCTCTTCAGTTACGCCCACGGCGGAAAGCTTCTGCGGATGTCCGATTTTTTTCGTAAATTCGAAAACGGCATGAACTGCGCTTTCCGCTGATTCTTGAATGGACAAGCCTTTTTCATATAAGCCCATGGCCATTGCTATTTCGGCATAACAGTCCTGTGCATCAGGCAGATTATATTCCATGCAATAGGGCAGCAGAATACCATTGGCAACGCCGTGCGGTACATGGGCGACCGCACCGATAGAATGAGCCATGGCGTGCACCAAACCGACCATGGCGTTACCGAAAGCCCAGCCAGCCATAGTTGCCGCCAATTGCACCTGACCGCGGGCATTAAGATCGCCGCCGGTAACGCACAGCGGCAGATATTTATCAAGCAGGCGGATAGCGTGCAGCGCCAGTGCATCGGCAACCGGTTCGCGCTGCAGAGAGCTTATTGCTTCGACCGCATGACAAAAGGCATCCATGCCGGTAGATGCCGTCAAGAGGGACGGCAGTTTTGCCGTCAGGAGAGGATCAAGAATAGCAACACGCGGGGCATTGAATGATTCCACGATCAGAATTTTCTGCCCTTTGCTCTTATCAAATACAACCGCCGCCCATGTTACTTCGCTGCCGGTACCGGCGGTGGTGGGAATGGCGATATGAGGCGTTTGCAGCCGCGAAAGAAGCTGAATCCCCTCAAAATCGGCAAGCGATCCGCCTTCGGTAAGCAGGATACATATGCATTTGGCGGTATCAATAACGCTGCCACCGCCCAGACTGATTATGCTATCCGCCCTCTTTTCTCTGGCGAAGGCCGCACCGCTATCGACAACATCCACCCCCGTATCCTGGGGAACGTCGCTGAATACTCCGACGCATTTTTCTCCTAAAGCGCGCGTGATTTTATCCAGCAATCCGGCGGCGATAATACCATGATCCGTAACCACAACCGCACGCGAACATCCCAGCGCGCGCATTTCTGATTCAACTTCGGATGTTGAGGAACCGTTGCCGAAAATGACTTTTGTGGGGCCAAAATAAACAAAGGATAAATCCTGATCGTAAGACATGGAGCTCCTCCTTTCGTTGCTGCTCCGGAACTGTTTTCCCCGGCTATCCTTCATCCGGAAAAACAGTGTTTACTTCCGTCAGCAGATCGATGACCTTATTGACGGTTTTGACATGGCGTACGACATAGGTGAGGTCGCCCTTGAGTTTTAATTTCCCCTGCATCAGGGCTTTCGTGGCATCGAGCTCTTTCCGGGCAACCTGCTTCCAGCGGGCGTAATCGCCGGTCATGATGAATTTTGCAGATTGCGCTTTGGCGGCGTCGCAAATATGAAAATCACGGACATCACCATGCCAGTAATCCGTAAACATATAAACCGTCTCCGGAATATTTTTGGAAGGATCGGCATTGACTGTTATGGAAACACTACCCTCCCAGTCCTTGGCAATTTCCCTGTATTCTTTCGATCCGGCAATTTTTTCTTTCCACGCATCCATCCACTCCTGGGTAAAAGCCCTGTAAGAACTCATTTTACATCCTCCTTTTTTATATGAAGGTCGGCTGCTTCAGCCGTACAGCTTCCTGCACAAATCATCCAACCCCAGTTCCAGAAGTTTTTCCCGCTGCGGGATGCCTTCGTTATTGAGGCCCCGGATTGCGTAATATTCATTGCGCAATAGATGCATGTCGGGTATGGAACCTGCTGCTGCACCGTCCTGAAGTGCAGTCAATATTTTTTTCGGCAGAACATCGTCTTTGACACGTATTCCCAATAAATTATTTATGCCTCTTTTCAATGTCCAGTCGCGGGCGCCGCACTTTAAAAAGTCAGCGAACCCGAAATTAAAACCTGTAACTGCATTGAAGGCGTCGCGGATCGTTTCCGGTTGCAGGCAATACATCAGATAATGACAAATGGAGAGGCTGTTACCAAGAATGCCGTAATTTTCCGCATTGAAAACAAGAGCGGCCTTGCCTGCGGAAGTTTTGCCGTCATAGTCCTCCTTCATTTCAAAAAGCTGCGGCCAGGAAACCATGCCCTGCTCCATGCCCATAGCGGCGTGCTGCAAATGACAGGCACCGCGGTTGGACATCATGTAAGCGAGTCCCATCCCGTGAAACCCGCGCGGGTCATGCATCGGCAGTTCCAGTCCTTTTACATGGACGGCATAATCAACGGCTTCTCCGCCTAGTTGGGCCGCCGCTTTTGCCGCACCTTCCGCCAAAATTGCGCCGAATCCTTCCCGGTAGGCTATTTTTTTCAAGAGCGCAAAAACAGAATTCATGTTGCCCCAGGTAATTTCCAGATGATCGGCCTTGCGAGTGTCGATGATTCCTTTTTCATAAAGTTCCATGGCCATGGCAATAGTAGACCCGGCGCTGATTGTATCCATCCCGTAACGATTGCAGAGTTCGTTGGCTTTGATTACGGCAGCCAGATCGTGGTTCATGATCATCGTGCCGAAAGTGGCGCACGTTTCATATTCCGGACCGGGTCCTTCCTCCGTTTTATAAGGCCCATCCTTTACAGCGACCACTCTTTTACAGGCAACCGGGCAGTGCGCGCAGGCATGTTCTCTCGTCAGATAAGTCTCCCGCATGGTGGGGCCGCTTAATTTGGAAGCCATTTCAAAATCTTCACCGCGCGTCCAGTTCTTGATGGGAATATCGCCCGTCATCATGCCGAGATCCATCGCGGCGTCCGAGCCCATTAAATGCAGAGATGCAGCAAAGGCCGAATCTTTTATTTCGGCAAGCGCGTTTTTAAAAATTTTTTTGTATTGCTCCTCGTTTGCTTTGAGTATGGCTTGATTGCCGTACACGACGATGGCTTTTAGTTTTTTTGCGCCAAAAACGGCTCCCATTCCCGTGCGACCGAGGAAATGGGCCTTGTCGTTGCTGACGGCCGAAAATTTTATGAGATTTTCCCCGGCCGGGCCGATAGCGAGAACTTTCAATCCCTTGTTCTGAGCTTTGAAAAAATCGGTTACTTCGTAAATATCCTTGCCCCAGAGATTGTCTGCGGGAGATATTGCGGCGGTACCGTTGATGATGGAAATGGTTGCCGGCGCCGGGCTTTGGCCGGTGATGACAATACCGTCATAGCCGGCCCGCTTTAATTCCGGCCCGAAAGTACCGCCGCATGAGGCCTCTCCCCAGATTCCCGTTTGCGGGGATTTGGCCGCAACGGCAAAGCGCGATGAACCGGGAAAACCGCTGGCGACAAGCGGACCGGTCATAATCATCAGGGGATTTTCCGGTGCCAGCGGATCGGCATGCAGATTGAATTTTTCCAGGTAAAGTGACGCAGCCAGAGAACTGCCGCCGATGAATTTTTTCAACCGAGTATCCGCAAGAGTGAAGCTTGAACAAATTCCTGCCGTCAAATCAACATTTAAAAATCTGCCCGCATATCCGTTCATGGTTGCCTCCTTAGGACCATCGGCTGAAAAATAACTGCCGGGGGATGTTTCCCTCAGTCGGAAAGGCTGATTACCTAATTACAAACAAATCGGCGGTTTTATTTCCGGTAAACTCTCGCCCTCATATAACACTTTTTCCAGAAAGAGGCCGGATGGCGGAGCGGTATACTGCGCCGGAATATCGCAGATTGTTTCCAGCATTTGCTTAATTTCGCTTAAAGAAAAACGGCCGCGCCCGGCTTCGACCGTGACGCCGACAATTCGGCGAACCATTTTCCAGAGGAAATGCGAACCGACAATCCGCAGAACGGTAAGATTTTCAAATTCCTTTAATTGCACGTGCTCGACATTGACCTTGGTGGAGGATTCTTTGTCGAGTCTTTTATCGGCAAATGAAGCAAAATCATGAAAGCCTTTAAAGACACTTAACGCCCGCTGCATTTTTTTCGTATCAAGATCGTCTTTGATCCACCAGACATAACGCTTGCCGAACGCGGTCCGCCGGTGGGCAATAAGGTATAAATAACTGCGGCTCACAGCGTGGTGACGGGCATGAAAACGCGGCGGGGCGTTTTCGACCCGCAGTATGTTGATGCCGGCAGGCAGGCTGTCATTAAGACCGATGCGCAGAGCTTCGGAACTGCTTTTCCGCGCAGATTCCAGATGGGCGACCTGAGCCAGGGCGTGGACTCCGGCGTCGGTACGTCCGGCACCCTGCACCTCTACCGGCGTATTCAAAAAAACCTGTGCGGCTTTAATTAAAGTTTCCTGAATGCTTTTGGCATTTTTCTGGAGTTGCCAGCCGCTGTAATTAGTTCCGTCGTATTCAAGAGTTATTTTGTATTTGTACATTTCTATATATCCGGTTTTTCTGAGGCGAAGTTTTGCTACTTTAATGTACCGCCAAAACACTCATTCCGGCAATATTGGCCAGCAAATCACCCGCTTTGTAATCGAAGTTCCTCAATTCGCGTCCCGGACGGAGCGTTGTGATTACCGCCTGACCGATGATTTTTCTTCCTTCCCGACCCCTCAGGTCTTTGGTTTTGACACCCCAGATATTATGAAAGACGAGAGCCCGGCCGTTTTGTGCACCGATATACAGCATGACGTGCCCTTTCCGCCAAAGGATTGTTAAATACGGGACACCCCTTTCCATGATTATTTTCTCTTTTTGTTCCGGAGTCAGCCCCCGGAAATCTACATAAAATCCCGCTTCTTTGAGCTGGTCCTCCGAATGGCGCGGCAACCAAAGTCCGAATACGGCAAAAAAATCCCTGGTCATGGATGAGCAGTCCCGGTTTCCGTAAAGGCCGCCCCAGCCATAAGGCTCGCCAATCAATTCATTCGCTATTTTTACCACATGCAGCGAGTTCAGCCGGAGCGGTTTTACGACGGCGTCCTCTCTGGAAATGAATGCTTTTTTGATGACCGCGTTGCCGCTGACCGTATCCGCCGCGGCGGTCAGTATTTCCATTTTGTCCGTTGTTTCCCGGACAAGGGGGAAAATATAACCAAGCGACAAATTGAGACGAGAACCGACCTTTGCATCAATCGTCGCAGCTTGATCTCTGGTAATGACAGCGTAAGGCGCCGCTTCCCATCTTTGAATGAATTTCTCGTCAACGCGGGCAAAATCGCGAGCCGGCATCCAGCCGAAAGTAAAGCAGGTTTCCACAAGCGCCCAGGTTTTATCAGCGCTTAAATGACAAACAAAAATCGGGGTGTTAACGGCAACAGCCGAACGCTGGAAATTGTCAAAAGGCCAGTCTTTATCTTTACCGGGACGGAAGAAATGATGTTTCGACGTAGGCACGATGCGAAGATTCGTATTCCGGGTGGTAATGGCGGGATAGCGGGCATTGGGATAGCGCTCCAGTGCGGCAGCCCTTGCA
>CAYYBK010000065.1:0-4089 GCA_964470015.1 uncultured Syntrophales bacterium | reverse complement strand
GATCCTGCCGATGGGGTTCGATGGCTTGCTGAATGTTTTTTCCTGTCTGCGCCGTAGCCGGAATTGCCGCGGAATTTCATGAAATCAACGTTCACGGCATCGGCAGAAGCATAAAAAGGGTCGCGCTGGTGCCAAACGGAAAAATAGATGACATTATAGTCTTCATCCAGTTTCTTCTGGTGTGCCGGGTCAATTAAATCTTTTACTTCCGCCCGGGTATTGAGATACACTAAATGATTCTGGGGTAAATCACTCATATCCCTGATTGTGTCCGGAGCTTTCCAGCAGCCCGCCAACAATGCAAATGATATTAGAATGAAAATTTGTACTTTCATGAAAATCCTTTAGTTGAACAAAGACTAAATCTGCCGGAAAGAAAATTTTATTTCGGCAACTTTTATAATCTTTTTTGGCTGTTTGGGCAAGATCAATTAAAATTTAAGCTCGGGCTGATTTCGAGGGATGCTGATAAATTATCGCCAAAGACCAGCGGCAGCAATACCAGCTCTGCAGGATTCATCTCCTGCTTAAAATAATTTGTAGCATAAGAAATGGAAGGCTGGTATAAGAAATTCCTAATAAATATCAAGGAACGAACCTCATGGTTACCATTGCTGATTTGAAAACATTTTCTTTTTTTAAGGATTTCAGTGATGCCGAGTTGCACAAATTAGCTGTCCTGGCAAACGAAGAGCATTATCCTGCCGGCACGAACATGTATCAGAAAGGAGATGCCGCCAGGAGCCTTTTTCTGGTTAAAAAAGGTAAAATAGTATTATTTATGGATAATTACATGGGGCCGCATAAGCCGCCGATGCAGGTTACCATAGACATGATTACAAGAGGTGACTCAATGGGCTGGTCCGCCGTGGTTGATCCTTACATTTACACTCTCGGTGCGCTTTGCATTGATGATTCTGATTTAATTGCTTTTGATGCGTTTAGTCTGCGTAAAATCATGGAGGAGGACTGCCGGCTGGGATTCAAAATTATGCAGGCCGTAGCAAAAATAATCGCCAGCAGGTTGACTCATACCAGAATTATTTTAGTCGGGGAGCGGGGTTCGTCGGTTTCCTCCGAGTATAAGTAAGGAAAACCGAAGCCGGTATAAAGCGCACGGATTTCTATAAATGTGGATTTTACCCGTTCCGTCCGGCGGGAAGTAATGGCGTTTCTTGCCGCAAATATATAAATAGCCTTTCATTTTAGAGGCCTGGAAAGGAGATGGAAAGTGGCTGGTTTTGTACCCAAAAAGATTTTTTTTACGAAAGGTGTCGGGACACACAAGGATGAACTGCATTCGTTTGAAAGGGCGTTGCGCGATGCCGGCATTGAAAAATGCAATCTAGTTCAGGTTTCCAGTATTTTTCCGCCGCAATGTAAAATGATTTCCAAAACACAGGGACTGAAGGAACTGGTTCCCGGTGCCATTACTTATTGTGTCATGAGTCGCTGCTGCAGTAATGAACCGAAGCGACTGCTGGCCGCGTCTGTCGGTTGTGCTATCCCGGCGGATAAATCGTCCTACGGCTATATCAGCGAGCATCATGCTTATGGACAAACGGAAAAACAGGCCGGTGATTACGCGGAGGATCTTGCTGCGGCCATGCTTGCGTCAACTTTGGGTATTGACTTCAACGTAGATGAAAGCTGGGATGAGAAGAAAGAGATATTCAAAATCAGCGGGAAAATAGTCCGTACCCTTAATGTCACGCAATCGACGATATGTAAAAATAATAATTACACGACCGTCATCGCCGCGGCGATGTTTGTTTTCTGAAGTTTACGGCGCTATAGAACATGAGGGACAGCTGGAAGGTCACCATGCCTGAATTGCGGGAAGAGGATGTAGGCGGCGCCAAACTGCCCTATCTCTTCTTTGCCGGAGAAGCTTCCGGGAAGGCAATGCTGTTTGTTCATGCCACCGGCTTTATGCCGTGGCTTTGGCAGCCGGTTATCGAAGAGTTTGTTCCCCCGAGCAAAGCATGGGCGCCTTTTATTTGCAACTATCGTCAATGCGACCCGGAGAATGGCGGTCTCGGCTGGGGTACCATCGCCCGTGATCTTGCCAGCCTTTGCCGCTTACAAAACATTGAAACGCCCCTAGCGGTTGGCCATTCGATGGGGGCAACAGTTTTAACTATTGCGGCAGCGCTTTACGGAGTCCGTCCGTGCTGTATTGTTCTTATTGAGCCTATTTTTCTTCCTCCGTTGTTCTATGAAATGAAAATGAGTGTTCACGATCACCCCCTGGCAGCTAAAGCGATGAAAAGAACAAATCGCTGGAGAAATGAAAAAGAAGCCCGTTCCTATCTGAAGTCAAAAACTTTGTTCAACGGTTGGGACGAAAAGGTATTGCAGCTTTACATTGAACACGGCATGCAAAAGCAGCAGGAAGGACATTTGGAACTTACCTGTTCCCCGCAAAGCGAAGCAGCGATTTTTATGGGCGGCAGGGAAATTAATCCCTGGCCGCTGCTGGAGAAAATAAATTGCCCGGTCCTCGTTGTTGAGGCGGAGGAAAGCGAGAATAAACAATTTGTCGATGTAAAAAAAATAATGGCTTTGCTGCAAAAAGGGCAATATGCAGCAGTTGCAGGGGCAGGTCATTTAATTCCGATGCAGAAGCCGAAAGAAATCGCCGCACTCATCAAAAAATTCAGCCGCCAGCGGGAATGAAAAAGAATTCGGTAGCGCAAAATAAATTACGGAAATCCTAATTGCCGGAATTCGGCGCAATAAAGATAATCAATTTTGCAGCAAGGAGAAATATTGTGAAAAGACCGGATATCATAGCCCTTTGCAATCAAAAGGGCGGCGTCGGCAAAACCACCTGCGCTTTAAACATCGCCGCCGGACTGGCACTGCTGGGCAAAAAAGTGCTCCTTGTGGATTTTGATCCGCAGGCCCATTTAACTTACTCCCTGGGGATCGTTGCGCACGATCTTGACAAAACCATTTATTCGGTAATGCGAGGAATAAATTCGCTGGATGAAACGATTCTATATCATAACGGCATCAGTGTGCTCCCCGCAAAAATAGATCTGGCGGAAATTGAAAACGAACGAAACGCTTTCCCCGACGGCGAGTATACCCTGAAAAACAAACTGGCTTCTGTCCGCGATCAAGATTATATCATTATTGATTGCCCGCCTTCCGCCGGGTTCCTTACCGGCAATGCCTTAACCTGCAGCCGGGATATTTACGTTCCCCTGCAGATGGAATTTCTCGCCCTGAAGGGAATGGGCCGGTTGCTCAGCCGCATTGAAGAAGTGCAAAAAAAACTAAACAGCAAATTACAGATATCCGGCATTATCGCCACCCGTTTTGACGCACGCAAGAAACTGAACAACGCGATTATGGAAAATATCCGCACCCGTTTTGGTGATAAGGTATTTCAAACGGTCATCCGGGAAAATATTGCCATTGCCGAGGCTCCGAGTTTCGGTCAGACGATTTTCGAATATGCTCCGGGCAGCCATGGTGCGGAAGATTTTATGAGCTTGTGCGCCGAAATAATCCAAAGGAAGTGAATCATTACCGAATTGCCGCTAGCGGATCTTTAAATTTTCCGTCTCCGAACACGGGAAAAAGCGAGCTGCATACAGATCATTTTTGCCGCAGTTCGGCGATATGACTCACCTGGGCCGTGAGATTCGTGATATAGGCGCTGCGCTCCTGAGTGATAGTGCCTTTTGTGTCATATTCAGAGCTGACGATCTGACTGACGGCTTGTTTTATATTGCCATCGGCCTTATCCAGCGAGCTTTCAATGAGCCGACGATAGGGCTGCGTCGCGTCATGGGATCTGCGCAGAAAATCCATGGCGTCGGCGCCGGTGAAATACCCGCCGTGCGCGACGCAAAGAATGCGGGGATGGAGAGAAAGCATTTTCTCCAGCGAAGCAAGATAATCCTCATATGATGCAAGAAATTCCACCTGAGGTTCATCATTTATCTGCGGTACGCCTGCCGCCTCTCCGGTGAAGAGAGCTCCGGTTTCGGGTATAAAATAAGCGAGAGAATCTCGCGTATGACCGGGCACTTCGTACACCCGGCAGGTGAGGCCGCCCAGTTCGATTTCATCTCC
>CAYYBK010000064.1:0-9715 GCA_964470015.1 uncultured Syntrophales bacterium | reverse complement strand
CAATTTTCAATATTCAGGGCTGTGCACACGGCGTTTACATCGGCGGCATAATCTTCAATTGTCAAAAAGGCCAGTCGGGGATCGAGCGCGCTGGCTCCATGGCCGCGTAAATTTACCGCGTAACAATCCCACCCCGCGGCAGCGAAAAAATTGAGATAGTTGTGTAAATATCTGGTATTGCCGCCGGCACCGTGCACAAACAGAAGCGGGTAGTCGTACTTTCTGATTACCGCGGCCGCCTTATCCACGGCCAGATTTTCCACTTTTATTATCATCATAAAGGCTCCACCGGCGGAAATGATCAGGGGATGTCCGTATAAAACGGAGCTTACCGGTCAATTTAACACGGATGCCGGACGGGGGGAATAGTTATCTGCCGCAGCGTGCATAAATATTTAAGGAATATTCTTGAAATTATCCGTTTCTTTCGGTAAACGAAAGAAGCATTTGGAACGGAGACGAGACTTATGGCAAAGGGCACAAAAAAAGACGATCTGGCCGGATTGACCCTTTTAGGCAAAACTATGCGCCCGGTTAAAAAACTGGAAACTTTTCCCAATCATCATCCGGAGCGCAACTACACGGTTACATTGCAAACGGAAGAATTTACCTGTGTGTGCCCCATGACCGGCCAGCCGGATTTCGCTAAAATAAAAATTCAATACATACCGGATCAGAAAATCATCGAATCGAAATCGTTGAAATTATATCTTTGGTCCTTCCGCAATGAGGGCGTTTTTCATGAGCATGTCACAAATGTCATTCTGGATGACGTGGTTTCCGCCCTGAAACCGCACTGGTGCAAAGTCAGCGCGGAATTTTCCGTCCGCGGGGGGATCGGCATCATAGTAGATGCCGAATACAAAAGATAAAGAACACACTTTTTAAATATTGTGAGCGGTAAAATTTAAAAACACTGGCAGAGACGCAGTAAATAAAAACCGGAAGGATGGAAAGGTAAAAATATGGGAAAACGCAAAGATATTAATAAGGTTCTAATTATTGGCTCCGGCCCCATCGTCATCGGACAGGCCTGCGAATTCGATTATTCCGGAACGCAGGCCTGTAAAGCGCTGCGCAAGCTCGGTTACAAGATTGTACTGGTCAATTCCAATCCGGCGACCATCATGACTGACCCGGGTATGGCCGATGTTACCTATATCGAACCGTTGAACTTTCAGACAATGGTGGAAATAATCGAAAATGAAAAACCCGATGCCATCCTGCCCAATCTAGGCGGCCAGACGGGATTGAATTTGACTTCCGAGCTGTATCGTAAGGGCATTCTGCAGAAGCATAACGTCAAGGTTATCGGTGTGCAGGTCGACGCCATCGAACGCGGCGAAGACAGAATCGCTTTTAAGGAAACCATGAATAAATTGGGCATCGAAATGCCGCGGAGTGAACCCGCCACAACAGTGGAAGAAGCCGAAAAGATCGCCGCTAAACTTGGTTATCCGGTGGTTATCCGGCCAGCCTATACCATGGGCGGTACGGGAGGCGGCATGGTTTACAATCTCGAGGAACTGCGTACCATTGCAAGCCGCGGGATTGCCGCGAGCCTTATCGGGCAGATACTGGTGGAAGAATCGGTTCTGGGCTGGGAGGAGTTGGAGCTTGAGGTTGTAAGGGACGCCAAAAATCAGATGATTACCGTCTGCTTTATCGAAAATGTCGATGCCATGGGTGTGCATACGGGCGATTCTTACTGTACGGCGCCGATGCTGACAATCAGGCCGGAGCTGCAAAAGAAGCTGCAGAAATATTCCTATGATATCGTGGAAGCCATTCAGGTGATCGGCGGAACCAACGTGCAGTTTGCTCATGATCCCAGAACCGACCGTGTCGTCGTCATTGAAATCAATCCGCGCACCTCGCGTTCTTCAGCGCTTGCCTCTAAGGCGACGGGGTTTCCGATTGCACTTATTTCGGCCATGCTGGCGTCCGGCATTACACTTGATGAAATACCTTACTGGCGTGAAGGAACGCTGGACAAATACACACCCTCCGGAGATTATGTCGTCGTGAAATTCGCCCGCTGGGATTTTGAAAAGTTCCGTGGCGCCGAAGATAAACTGGGCACGCAGATGCGCGCCGTCGGCGAAGTGATGAGCATCGGCAAAAATTACAAAGAGGCTTTCCAGAAGGCGATCCGTTCGCTGGAGAAGAGCCGGTATGGGTTGGGATTTGTTAAAAATTTCCACAAGAAATCGCTCGAAGAACTTATGGAAATGCTGAGTGAACCCTCCAGTGAGCGTCAGTTCATCATGTATGAAGCCCTGCGCAAGGGAGCGACGGTGGAAACGCTGGCGGCGCGGACATATATTAAAAAATATTTTATCGAGCAGATGAAGGAACTGGTGGAACTCGAAGAAAAGATTCTCTGCTATAAGGGCGAAACCCTGCCTGATGAACTGCTGCGGCAGGCCAAAAAAGACGGCTTTGCCGACAGGTATCTGGCGCAGATTCTCGGAAAGAAAGAAGAAGAGGTGCGCAGCCGGCGGCTGGGCAGCGGTATGAAAGAATGCTGGGAAGCCGTGCCGGTCAGCGGCGTGGAGAATGCAGCTTATTATTTTTCCACATATAATGCCCCCGATACGGTCGGTACGAGCCCGCGCAAGAAGATAATGGTTCTGGGCGGCGGTCCCAACAGAATCGGCCAGGGGATTGAATTTGACTATTGCTGTGTGCATGCGGCTTTTGCCCTGCGCGATGAAGGCATCGAAACGATCATGGTCAACTGTAACCCGGAAACCGTTTCGACAGATTATGATACGTCCGATAAACTTTATTTTGAACCGCTGACGGTCGAAGACGTCCTGAGCATTTATGAAAAAGAAAAGCCGGAGGGTGTGATCGTCCAGTTCGGCGGTCAGACACCCCTGAATATTGCTGCGGACCTGGCCCGCGCCGGCGTCAAGATTATCGGGACTTCGCCGGAAACAATCGATCTGGCCGAAGATCGCGATCGTTTCCGCGAGATGATGGATAAACTGGGAATTCCCATGCCGGCCTCCGGCATGGCCAGCAATCTCGAACAGGCGCTTGAAGTTGCCTCGCGCATCGGCTATCCCTTGATGGTGCGGCCTTCTTATGTGCTGGGCGGACGCGGCATGGAGGTAGTCCATGACGAGGAGATGCTCAAACGCTATGTCAGCGCCGCCGTCGGCGTCACACCCGAACGTCCTATTCTGATTGATAAGTTTCTGGAAAATGCCATTGAGTCGGAAGCCGACGCCATTTCCGACGGCACGGACGCTTTTGTCCCTGCTGTCATGGAGCATATCGAACTGGCCGGCGTCCATTCCGGCGATTCGGCCTGCGTTATTCCGCCCATCAGCATACCGGCGAGACACATCGACACGATTAATGAATACACCAGAAAAATAGCCGTGGAATTCGGCGTCGTCGGCCTGATGAATATCCAGTATGCCATTGCCAATGATGTTGTTTATATTCTGGAAGCAAATCCCCGCGCCTCGCGCACGGTTCCCCTGGTTTCCAAAGTCTGCAATATTTCCATGGCCCGGCTTGCGACCCAGGTGATGATGGGGAAGAAACTGGCCGATTTGAATTTGAAGAGAAAGTCGTTCCACCATTTCGGAGTGAAGGAAGCAGTATTCCCGTTTAATATGTATCCCGAAGTCGATCCCGTTTTGGGGCCGGAAATGCGTTCAACCGGCGAAGTTCTGGGATTGGCCGGATCCTTCGGGCTGGCTTATTATAAGGCTCAGGAAGCGACGCAGCAACTTCTGCCCGCAAAGGGTACGGTTTTGATCACCGTGGAGGAGAAAGATAAGAGCGGCGTGCTGGAAGTGGCGCGGGCTTTCGAAAAGATGGGGTTTAAAATCAGGGCGTCGGAAGGGACGTATAAATTCCTGGCGACGCAGGGTATTGCTTCTGAACGCATTGCCAAGATGCATGAAGGAAGACCCAATATTGTTGATGCCGTCAAAAACGGTGAAATACAGCTTGTGATAAATACGCCGGTAGGTCGGCTGAGCAAGTACGACGATTCCTATATCCGGAAAGCTGCGATCAAGTACAAGATCCCCTACATCACGACGATAGCGGCGGCAGTAGCGGCGGCCAAAGGCATCGCGGCTTTCCATCAGGGTCACGGCCGGGCGAAATCTTTGCAAAGCTACCACGCGGAAATTGAGTAGGCCGTTTTCATTATTTCGGATCCGGCTGTGGGAGATTGCGAAATCTGATCAACGATTTTGTTGAAAAATTAAATTCATTATTTACAATGAAAATATCTGAAAAAACAGGAGGGTGTGGGAAATGGCTGTAAAAATTTTTGGTGTTATCGGTGCCGGCCAGATGGGTAACGGCATTGCTCAGGTTGCAGCGCAGATTGGCGGGATGAATGTCATCATGAACGATATTGCCGACCAGTTTGTGGAAAGGGGTATGGATACGATATCCAAGAATCTGGACAGGTTGATCGCCAAAGACAAACTGACGCCGGAGAAGAAAGCGGAAATCCTCGGCCGGATCAAAAAAAGCACAAAACTTGAAGACTTTAAGGATGCGGATTTTGTGGTCGAGGCGGCTGTCGAAAAGGAGGATCTCAAACTCAATATTTTCCGCAAGCTGGATGAAATATGCAAACCGGGGGTAATCCTTTCCACCAATACTTCTTCCATTCCGATTACCAGGATTGCCGGGGTTACGAAGCGGGCCGAGCTGGTCATCGGCATGCATTTCATGAATCCGGTGCCGGTGATGAAGCTGGTCGAAATTATCCGCGGCCTGGCCACTTCCCAGGAAACATATAATACGACTGAAGCGCTCAGCAAGCAGTTCGGCAAAATCCCCGTGGAATGCAACGATTTTCCTGGTTTTGTCTCCAACCGCATCCTGATGCCGATGATTAATGAAGCAGTTTATGCCCTTTTTGAAGGGGTCGGAACGCCGAAAGCCATTGATGACATTATGATGCTCGGCATGAATCACCCCATGGGGCCGCTGGCGCTGGCCGATCTGATCGGCTTGGACACCTGCTGCGCGATCATGGACGTTCTACATAAAGGCTTTGGTGATTCCAAATACAGACCATGCCCGCTTTTGAGGAAATATGTCGATGCCGGATATTTGGGAAGAAAAACCGGCCGAGGCTTCTATAATTACAACAAATAACAAGCAACCTTTGGATTGAACAGCGAGGCGTCTTCTCCGGCGGGGAAAGATGCCTCGCTGTTTGTGAATAAGTGATTTAACCTATCCTCATCCGGGAAAAATTGCCAATCAGTGCAAATAAAAAAATGGAGACGATGCAAATGAAAGTAACCGTTGAGAAAAAAGGACATGTTCTGCTGATGGGCCTCAACCGCCCGGAGAAAATGAACGCCTTTGACGTGGATATGTATACGGAACTGGCCGTGGCGATGGGCGAATTGAGCGACGATCCGGAATTGCGCTGCGGGCTGCTTTATGCCCACGGCAAACATTTTACGGCCGGTCTCGACCTCCCGCAGTGGGTGCCGTATTTTGAGAAGGGGTTGTTTCCTTTTCCGCTGCCGAAAAACGCCTGTGACCCGCTTGCCCTTTCTGGCGATGGAAAGCGTGTGCAGAAGCCGATGGTCATGGCGGCACAGGGCATCTGTTTCACGATCGGGTGGGAACTGCTGCTGGCGATGGATATCCGGATTGCGGCGGATGATATCCGCCTGGCCATGCTGGAAATCAAGCGCGGCATCTACCCGGTGGGCGGCGCAACGATCCGCCTGCACCGGGAGATAGGCTGGGGCAATGCCATGCGCTATTTGCTGACAGGCGATGAAATGCATGCGGAAGAAGCCTTAAGATTAGGCCTTGTTCAGGAGGTAACTCCGGCGGGAAAGCAGCTGGAACGGGCTTATGAGCTGGCGGAGAAAATTGCAAAACAAGCGCCGTTGGGCGTGAAGGCATCGCTGCTGTCGGCACGAACGGTTCAGTCCGAAGGGGAAAAGCTGGCGATTGCCAAATTGAACCCGGATCTCATGCCGCTGATGAAGAGTGAAGATGCGGCGGAAGGAGTAAAATCCTTCATCGAAAGAAGAGCAGCAATCTTCCAGGGGCGCTGAAGAACCGTTTTTTATTTGGCGATCCAGAGATTGAAATCCTGCCCGTTCTTAAAGGAGCCCTGGTAAATTTGGGAATTGTCCATGCTCAGATTTTCCACATTGCGCAGCGATTCGATGATCAAACGGCTGTAAGCCTCGTAACCGGTTTTCGTGATCAGCTTTTCGGTGAATCTGGAGTTGCCCGAATCGTTGGTTTCATATAAATGAACGTTGGCGCCCAGCTGTTTTAGTATCTGTGATGCGTATTCAGCATCAGCTTTCCGGCGTGCGACGTGCACAATGCGGATACTGATGCCGTTCAGGCTTTGGACATCCGTTTTTTGCACATGCGTCGGCAACGACGCTACCCTTCTTTGCAGGAGGCGCCCTGCCCGATCAGCGATCTCCGCGCTACCGGCCCCCTGGGATGACGTGGAACGGTTCTGATTGATCTTCTCCCGTTCCGCTTCCAGCGCTTTGCGCTCGGCTTCCAGCTTTTCCCTCTCCTGGGCCAGCCGCTTTTGTTCTTCAAGCTGTTCGCGCTGGTAGGCCAGTTCCGCCTTTTCTTTGGCCAGTCGTTGTTTTTCCTGCTCCAGCTTCACCATTTCTTCTTCCGTTTGGCGGGCGGGCTTGAGGTCCGCAGCCTGCGCCGTTCCGGACGCGGTAAAAAACACGAACTCGCCTTCCCCTTCGATGTTGCCGTATTGCGGAATCTGGGAATTTCTCGTCTGCCGGGATACTTTGGGCTTGACGTAAGCTGAAATGTCGCTGAATGTTATATATCCCTTTTCATCTTTATCCGCTGCGCCGTCGAGCGCTTCCAGAACGTATTTCGTAAAAACCCCGTGACTGCCTTCTTCATGCGCCAGCTCTCCTTTACCCCCGGCAACCAGCATTTGATGGGCTTTGCGGGTGGTTATTTTCCGCAGATAATCTTTTTCGCTGGCCGGAATGGAACCGGCTCGCGTCAGGCCCAGCCCGGCGTAACAGGAATCGATCAGATAAAGGACATGCTTGGCTTTCAGCCGCCGTGAAAATATCCGCACCTGATCCATGGAAATGGCAGTGGAGAAGATATTGCCGGTGTCGGCGTCAACCGGGACGATGTAGCCCATCTGGCTGTCGTCGGGAAGCTGCTCCGTCTGGCCGTGTCCGGCAAAAAAAATGATAACCCGATCGTTTTTGCCTACTTTGCGCGGTAATTCATCACCCAGAATTTTGAGAATATTGTCTTTTGTTGCATTCTGGTTAATGAGCGTAACGGTTTCAAAGCCCAGCGACTTTAATTTTCTTTCCATGGATTTGGCGTCATTGACGGCATATTCCAGCGAGGGCCACTTCTCATAATTATTGATGCCGATTACGACGGCATAGCTTTTATTGTACAGCTCGCTTAAATCGGGGCCGCCGGTGGAATTTACTTTTACTCCTCTTGCCTCGGTGGCGGCTTTTTTAGTGCTCGTCTCCTTTGCTAACACAGGATAACAACAGGTGGAGGAGAAAAATAATATTAAGATCATCCCGAGAAAAAATGATTTACGTTTCATGGCGCTGCTCCTTTTTCCAATAAGTCCGGCAACATTTTTATTTTCGGCTTTTATGATAGCTGCGCTGCAGAAGAAATTCAATAGGGAAATGATCATGATCACAATTCTTTGGCCGGAGCGGCTCTATGCGACCTGATCGATTAATATTCCCCGCGCCTCTGAAAATTTCACCAGCAGGCATTCCATAGTGTTAAGCATCCTGTGTGGTAAATTATATCAGCTGAAAACCGGGCTGGTTAATTTGCAGATGAGAGAAAACCATGTTTTAAAATTGTTCACTTAGACTGATGACGGATATCGGCTGCGGCTTGCTACCGATTGTCATTTCCACAGCTGCCGCAGCCGGAAAGATGAAAAATCGCCGTAATCCTTAGAGGAACTTTGCGGCAATGTCGGTGGAAGATTTCTTCCCGATGGCATCGTAATGATCATTCAGAAATTCATCGGCTTTTTTTCTTCCGGTTTCGAACAAATCCTTTAGAAAATCCATATCCAGATTCATTTTGCTGGATGCATCCAGCTTCGACATTTCCTCTTCCGCATCGATTGTATGGATATGCGTATGCTTGTACTTGGTCGCATCAAGCTCTCCCTTCTCGATCAGCGCAGTAACGAAATGAATTGCCCGCATTTCACGCATCAGGCTGGAATTGAAGCTCAGTGTATTGATCCGATCGAGAATGGCATTGGCGCTTTGTGGCACTTCGGGGATGTTGATCGGGTTGATCTGGACGATCAAGACATCCTGGCAGCTCGTATTGTAAATAACCGGAAAGATCGGCGGATTGCCCATGTAACCGCCGTCCCAGTAATACTGGCCGTCGATTTCCGCGGCATGAAAGAGGGAAGGCAGGCAGGCCGAGGCCAGAATCATCTCCGGTCTCATCTCGTGAGTTTCGAAAACTTTCAGGCGCCCGGTTAAAACGTTGGTGGCGCAAATATAAAGTTTGATTTTGCGCGACTGGCGCAGACGCTCAAAATCAATCAGCTGTTCAATGATATCCTGGAAAAGATTGGAATGGCCGGGATTCCACTGATAGGGGGAAAACATGCGGGAAAGGTAGTCAAACATCAGCCAATAAGGAGAATGTTCCATGGAGCCTTTTCTGCCGAAAATTTTGTCACAGGCGGTCGGCTGAAGGGGCGTATAACGGCCAAATTCGGAATTTATTTGCCAAAACTTGCCCAGTAACTCCTGGGCGTTCTTGTTGCCGCCGGTTTCCAAACCGTAGGCGAGGATTGCCGCATTGACGGCTCCGGCGCTGGTACCGACAATCCCTTCAATTTCAATACGCTCATCGTCGAGCAGTCTGTCCAGTACGCCCCAGGTAAAGGCGCCGTGAGCACCGCCGCCCTGCAGAGCCAGATTGAGGCGTTTCTTTTCCGCGACCGATGATTTTTGCACCGGAGGTTTTTTCATGGGTTTTATCCTCGACATTTTTTTGTTTCGTAGCCTAAGAAATAGTCGCCTTTTTGTCAAGAATAAAGGCAGGATAAGTTGGCCGGCCGGTCGCCGAAAACGGTTCCGCCGGGCGGTAAAATATGACGCCGTAAAATAAGATCGTGCATAAAGCCGACTAGCTGCCGAAAACAGGAAATGAGCGGAAACAAGGACTTCTGCTGTAAAAGCGGCACGCAGATAAGATTTTTACCCTGCATGGGGCTCAAATATGCTATACATAAAAATATTAAGTTTGGCAGGAAGCAGGAAATATGGAGAAACTCAAAGGGTCGGCAAAAAGATATCTGCGCTCGCTGGCGCATCATTTAAAACCGGTAGTGCTGATCGGCGGCAACGGCATTAGCGTGCAGGTAATGGCATCCGTTGACGCGGCGTTGAATGATCATGAACTGATCAAAGTGAAATTCGGCGAATTTAAGGAAGAAAAAAAAGAAATTTCCGAGGAAATCGCCGCTGTTACTAAAAGCGAAATCGTCGGCATTATCGGCAATATTGCCATCTTTTACCGGCAGCATCCACAGCCGGAGCGAAGAAAAATAAAGCTCGGACACCCGAAGCCGGTGTAAGGAAAAGAAGAAAAAGCGAAAAATATTTTTTCCCGCGTCATCCAATGCAAGCGGCATTAAAAGCCTGTTGACTTTGCTGATACAGCGGAC
>CAYYBK010000063.1:0-9719 GCA_964470015.1 uncultured Syntrophales bacterium | reverse complement strand
ACCCGACCGGCATCTTTTAAATCCAGGCCGCGCCAGGCCGCGAGCGATATTTCCATTGCTTTTCTGGCTTCATTATCATTAACCGGCACATATTGTATCAGCTTTTCATAATTTTCCTTATTTTCATAGGAATAAGCGTTTTTTTCTGCTGTCGGCTTCAGAATTACTTCTATCGCTCCCAGTGCTTTGGCCTGCTTGCCTGATCCAACAATACCAACGGTAAATTCGCGACCGGGAAGATAAGTTTCGACCAGTACGGGTTGCCGGAAATCATTTAAGAGTTTGGTGCAGACGGTCTGCAATTCTTCGGGGGTGTTAACTTTCGACATTGCCGTTATGCCTTTCCCTGTCCCTTCGGCAACTGGTTTAACAAAAAGAGGGAAAGGCAGCTTGACGCCGGCAATATCTTCTTTTTCTTGAATTACAATAAATGCCGGGGTGGGAATGCCCAGATCATGAATGATATGCTTGGTCATGCCCTTGTGCAAAGTCAGGGCATGACCAAGTGGATCGGAAAAAGTGTATGGAATATTATACGCATCCAAAAGTGCGGGAACTTGTGATTCACGGCCGAAGCCGGCTAAACCCTCGGCGATATTAAAAACCAGGTCCCAACGGTCGCCTGCCGCTAATCTTTTGGTTAATGCTTTGATATTGCCGATACGGTCGGGTTGATAGCCGTTATTCATGATAACTTCTTCAATAGCCGCAATCGTATCAGGAAGATCAAATTCCGCCGTTTCTTCGTGGGAAAAACCTTCTTTTAAATAGTCGTCGCGCAAATCATATGTCATTCCTATTTTTAATGTCTTAACGGCGGCACTCAAAATACAATATCTACCTCCACATGCTTAATGGATATCTTTCGTTTCCGCGCGATTGTCCGGATAACGGTAAACATTGCCGGCGTAGTTGCGCAGCAGTAAATCTCCTTTATCCCAGCCGACTACATAATCGGGAAGCAGAGGAATCTTTCCTCCACCGCCGGGAGCGTCAACAACATAAGTGGGCACGGCGTATCCCGTTGTATGCCCGCGCAGACCTTGGATGATTTCCAATCCTTTGCTGATCGGAGTCCGGAAATGAGAAGAACCGGGAATCGGATCGCACTGATAAAGATAATACGGTCGTACCCGGATCTGCAGAAGGCCGTGCACAAGGCGGGCCATTGTAGAAACTTCGTCATTAATACCGGACAGCAGCACCGTCTGACTACCCAGCGGAATACCGGCATCAGCGAGGCGGATACAGGCGGCGCTCATCTCCGGGGTCAATTCATCCGGATGAGTGATGTGGATGCTTATCCAGAGGGGATGATATCTTTTCAACATCGTTGTAAGCGCCGGCGTGATCCTTTGCGGCAAAACAACCGGAACCTTGGTACCGATACGGATCAGTTCAATGTGAGGAATCCTGCGCAGCCGGGAAAGCAACCACTCGAGTTTTTCATCGGACAATGTTAAGGGATCGCCGCCGGAGAGAAGTACATCCCGGATCTTGGGATTATTCTCGATGTATTCAATTGCTTTCTCCCATTTGGCCAAATCCACAAAGTGCTGTTTGCTGCGTCCGATCATACGGGAGCGCGTGCAATAGCGACAGTATGTCGAACATATATCAGTAACTAAAAACAATACCCGATCGGGATAACGATGCACAATACCGGGAACGGGAGAGTCTGCGTCCTCACAGAGCGGGTCTTCTTCTTCACCGGCCGTATGTAAACATTCATCCACAACGGGGACAACGCACCGGCGTATCGCATCAGAAGGATCATGCGCATTAAGCAGACTGGCATAATAAGGCGTAATTGCGACAGGCAGTGCTCCCGCATGATGCAGCATCGCCTGGCGTTCGTTTTCGGAAAGATTGACAATTCTAGCCAGTGTATCCACATCAGTAATTGCATTGCGCAGTTGCCAATGCCAATCATACCATTCAAACCGGGTGATCTCTGGATAAAAACGTTTACGGAAAATACGCGATCGGGGTGAGTCTTTAAACGGAAATAAAGATCTTTCCTGCTTTTGTTTAGCCGGATAAGACTGGTGGGTTTCTATGTCTAATGAAAAAATGTCTATGCCTTTATTTTCAACTTTTACAACATTGTGAACAAGACCGGTCGTATGACCAGGAGGTTCCGCCTCCTCATTGAAAAGGGTCTCGTTTTCCATTTGTTCCTCCTTCTGGAAGATGTTCTTCCATTTAAAATTAATTTTGAGAATTAAATTCTCTCGTGTGGAATTTACGCGAGCTATAAAATTTGTCAATATTTTTTTTGCATTTTTACGGGAAAAAATGAATTTTTCTTCGAGCTGATCTCTTTAAATAATTTTTACGAGCGCGCTTCTTTATATTTTTTTCATCCCTTGCGGAAGTTTTGTGTTCCCAAGCGAAAAAGCGATAACGAAAAATTTGATCTTGCCTCTGCCGGCATACTTGCCATAATGACTTCACGTATTAAATGGAGTTGACTGTTCAGACGAGCAGTAAAAGCACGGCAAGCCTTGTGACGTTGTTTTTCGCGCACAGCCCGCAGCTTTGTCTTGTAATATTTTAACGGTAAGCAAAGCTTGGCAAATCGTCAAACATAAATATAGGCAAATTACAAAAAATTTAGTAACAGACAAATGAACAATCAGCTTATACAATACGACTAAAGGTGAAGTATGCCCGAATTACCGGAAGTAGAAACACTGTGCCGTCAACTGCAAGAAAAAATTGCCGGAGAAAAAATTCTCTCCAGTAAAGTTTATGATCCAAAATTGGCGCACGTCCCGGACCTTCGAGGCAGGATTGTCCGTGCCGTTAAACGCAACGGTAAAATGATTGAATTCATCATCGACGCCGGTGAATCGATTTTCGTCCACTTGCGCATGTCGGGCCGTCTGGTCTGGCATAAAGAGAAGGAGATGCCGAAATATGCCCGCTGGTGCTTGTCTTTTCCCGCGGCGCAGATTTGCCTCGTGGATCCGCGCCGCTTCGCGACAATTGCAATTTCCAGCACAGAACAGCTTAAATGTAATAATGATCTGTTGCTGGATTTCGATCAGTCGGCCTTTATAACAAAAAACGGCGGGCGTAAAACAAAAGTGAAAAACCTGCTTATGGATCAGCGCGCCATCAATGGAATCGGTAATATTTATGCTTGCGAAATCTTACACTGCTCCGGCATCCATCCCGACCGCACAGCGGCATCCCTAGCCGGCACCGACTGGGAAAGAATATTCGGCAATGCTAAAAATATTCTAAAAAAAGCGATAACGAAAAGAGGTACTTCCATTTCCGACTGGCGTGATTTAGACGGCCGCCCGGGTGAAAATCAGCATGAGTTAAAAGCTTACGGCCGGGAGGGAAAAAAATGCTTTCTTTGTAAAGGCACCATTCAAAGACTGAAACAGGGCGGAAGAAGCACTTATTATTGCCCCTGCTGCCAGAAATAGTTTTGGGCAAAGCAAACCGGCAATACTGATTTTTGAAATACTTAACCACTCTGGAATATTTGTAGCATTGACGTCAATTCGCTTTTCATGATTTCTCTCTGTCAGTGGAACAAACCTGCTATACTCAAAGTTTTTTGACTACTGCCGATATCGATAATCGGCTCCCGAACACATAGGCCTTGTGCACATGCAGTATGGCTTTTTTTATCACCTGTTCATAAGCTATTTGCAATCTACCGCCACATGTGTTAATGACTGATAGTCTGGACAAAGTTTTTCCGTTATAAGTATTCGAATATACATAAGTATTGTTTAATTGATCATTTCTGGGGATTGGAGAAAAAATTGGAAATCATCAAACAGGCGATCATGCAGGGACGAAGTGCCTTAACGGAAGCGGAATCAAAACAAATATTAAAAAAATACGGCATTCCCGTAATAGAAGAAAAATCCGTTAAGACCGCCGAAGAAGCGCAGGCGGTGGCAAAACTTTTCGGCTGTCCCGTTGTCTTGAAAGGATTGGGAAGCCGGCTCACGCATAAAACAGAGCGGGGATTGGTGAAATTAAATTTAAAAAATGCCGACGAAGTGCTGCAGGCGGTACAATATATAACCGCTGCCGCCGGAGAAGATCTGGAAGGATTTCTTGTCCAGCCAATGCTGGAAGGAAAAAGAGAATTTGTGGCCGGACTTTTCCATGACGATCTTTTCGGACCAGTCGTTATGTTTGGTCTGGGCGGTACATTTACCGAAGCCCTGGAAGATGTGGTCTTTCGGATTGCCCCTCTTGATGAACAAGAGGCACAAAAGATGATCAGGGAACTGGCTGCACAAAAACTGCTGGGCGCCTTTCGCGGTGAAGCGACACCGGACAGGCAATCTCTGATCAAGACACTGCTGGGCTTGTCGCGTATCGCCATGGAAATAACGGAAATAACGGAAATTGACATTAATCCGCTTCTTATAGCACCCGACGGGCGGGTTTCGGCAGTGGATGCTTTAATAATTTTAGGCAAGAAAAAAGAAAAAGAAGCTCGCCGCATACCGGTGAAGCCGGAAGAAATCGGTAAAATATTTTATCCTAAATCGATTGCTTTTATTGGTGCATCAGCCGAAATTGGTAAATGGGGGCATATGCTTTTTACCAATGTCGTCGCCGGGCAATATCAGGGCAGAGTGTATTTGGTAAACGCCAAAGGCGGAGAAATTGCCGGGAGAAAAGTTTACAAATCCGTCACGGAAATAGCGGACCGGCTTGATCTTGTCGTCGTGACTGTTCCCGCCGCCAATGTTCTTTCTTTAATTCCGGAATGCAGGGAAAAAGGCATCAGGCACATGCTGCTTATAACTTCGGGATTCAGTGAAATCGGTCCGGAAGGCCGCGGGCTGGAAAATGAATTGATCGCGGAGGCACATAGGGCCGGAATTTTCATTATCGGCCCCAATACGATGGGAATCTGCAATCCCCATATATCACTATATTGCACGGGGCCGCATGTACGTCCGCAGGCGGGAGGCACAGTGTTGGTTGCCCAATCCGGCAACCTGGGCAATCAACTTCTCGCTTTTGCGGAAAAAGAAGGAATCGGCATACGGGCCTTCAGCGGTTCAGGGAATGAGGCCATGATTTCTATCGAAGACTACATGGAAGGGTTTGAAATAGATGAAATCTCCAAAACAGTCGTTCTATATATAGAGAGCGTTAAAGAAGGCCGTCGTTTTTTTGATGCTGCCCGCAGGGTAGGAAGAAAAAAACCGGTCATTGTCTTAAAAGGAGGTCGCACGCAGGCGGGCGCACATGCTGCCGCCAGCCATACGGGAGCCTTGGCATCCAATGTCAAGGTTTTTGACGCCGCTTGCCGCCAGGCCGGTGTTATTCTGGTCGAAAAACCGATAGAATTACTTGACCTTTCCGCTGTCTTTTCATCTCTACCGCTACCCAAGGGCAATAAAGTCGGCTTAGTAACTCTGGGTGGCGGCTGGGGTGTAGTTGCCGCCGATCTCTGCATGGATAACAGCCTGCAAGTGCCAAAACTTTCCCAGGAAATAACAGAAAAAATAAATTTGCTTTTACCTCCTTTCTGGAGCCATGCGAATCCCATCGATATCGTTGCTGAAAATAATCCTGACACACATAAAAAAATAATCGAAGAGTTGCTTCAATGGAACGAGTGCGATGCGGTAATCCATATGGGTCTGCTGGGACGGAAAAGCTTATTTCAAAAAATTCTTAAATCCGCCGTAGCCGTCGATAATAAAAAATATAATCAAAAATACCTGGAAGACTCCCTGCAACTTCTGGAACTGCTGGAAAAGAAGCTTATCGAAGATACGGTCAAGCTGATGGAATCATACGAAAAACCGGTTATCGGCGTATATTTAATATCCGATGATAAATCACGCACCATTATCGATGCGGGAAATGGCAGATATAAGGGTGTTGTTTTTATTACCCCGGAAAAAGCAGTGAAATCATTAGCTAAAATGTATAGCTACGCACAATGGCTGAATGGCCAAGAATATTAATGAGATTGCATATTAAACATTGGTTTATCGGACAAAAACAGGATTGGAAAAAATCCAGGGCCGGTATTTCCCGTATGCTTGCAAGTAGGCCTCAACGCGGTAGATGCCTTTTTCGCGAACTGGTAGGCTAATATTCTTGCCTTTTCCCTCAAATAAGAGCGCGCCATTTTTGACAACACGGACTAAAGCCGGCAGTGGAAGGGAAATAACTATTTGCGTTTTGTCTTCCCAAATAACGGAATCACCCATAGAATAATCTTTATTCCTCTGAACTACAAAAAAGCAAAACCCCCGCGCCGCCGCAAAATATTCCATTGCCGCATAACAGCGGCCGTAACGTAAAGCAGAAAAAAGCAGAGGTATATCCCGGGATTTATCGCCGCTTAACTCATTCTCCGTGCAAATATGAGTGCGGATGAATTGAAATGCCTTTTTGAAAGGAAAAGCTATAAATTTAATCCAGCCAATTTTCTTGACACTGGCATGATTATCCAATTCGCCGATGCCGACAACTTTCTTTGTCTGATTGAATAAATCCCATCTTTCCAGGGTTATGCGGCGCGGTCCCTTTAAGAAAAAAGCCGGGAAGAAAAAACTAAGCAACGACGGCAGATATCCTGCTAGACTGCTCTGCCAGTCGGTCATAAAATCCCAAATGCTGATGCCGGTATAACCTTGAACCGACCAGTCAACCCAGGGATAATGTTTCACGTGAAACTTTTTCGTCCCTTCGTGGTCGGGATGAGCGATAAAACCAAAACCGCCGGCATAATTTACTTCATCCACATACTGCTGCGGCGGAATACCTAAAGCGTCTTCCGCTCTCTGCACGGCTCTGCTCATATTAAATCCCAGATAATGATTAAACCGGGGCGAGATTTCCTGTCCGACAATCAGAAGAACTTTCCCGTTCCAGCCCTCCCATCCGTCTTCGCGTGCTTTCAGATGGTCATGGTCCGTTAACATTAGAAAATCTATACCGCTTTGTCGGGCAGCCTCAATAATTTTATCCAGCGCGACATGGCCGTCGAAAGAATAATCAGAATGGAGATGAATCACTCCCGCATAGTCATAAAGTTTCATCCGCGGTATTTAATCCTTTCCACATATTTTGTCCATGCCAATAAAAAACAGGGCAGACCTGAAGAGGCCTGCCCTGTTCACTTTTTATTAAACAGCTCTATTCCAGATGTAAGGCAACAAAAAACCTTGACTTGCCCCTTTGTACCAACAGTCTTACGCTCTTCTGTTCAACTGCTTTGTTCATCTCCTTAATATATTCTTTCATGGAATTGATCCTGACTTTATTGACCTGGACAATAATATCCTGCGGCTGCAAACCGACATCTTCCGCCGCGCTACCATTTTCCACATCGGCTATTATGACACCGAGCTCACGGGGAATGCCCAGCTGTCTGGACATTTCCGGTGTTATTTCCTGGGCTTTAATGCCAAAATATTCTTTTGACCCCTTCCATGAAGCCATTTCCGGTTTATCTTTACGCTCGGAAACAACAACAGAAAGAACGACTTCTTTGCCATCACGAATTACTTTTATCGCTGCCTTGTCTCCGACATGTAAAGCGGCTATTTTCAAGAGCACTTCATGTGTATCTTTTACGCTCTGCCCGTTTACTTCAATAATAATATCTTCGACCTTAATTCCTGCCACGTCTGCCGGATCACCTTTCACGACATCAGTGACAATTGCTCCGTTCCTGCTTTTATAGTTCAAATTCCTCGCCATATCCTCGCTGATATCCTGTACAGATATACCAAGCCAGCCCCTTGTTACCTTGCCTTTGGTTTTTAAATCACTTAAAATCCCTTTGGCCATATTAATTGGTATTGCAAAACCAATCCCCTGCCCCTGAGCAACGATAGCCGTGTTAATGCCGATAACTTTGCCTTCCATACTGAACAGCGGACCGCCGCTATTGCCCGGATTGATGGAGGCATCCGTTTGAATAAAATTATCATAGGGACCGGCACCTATGACACGTCCTTTGGCGCTGATTATTCCAGCGGTTACAGTTTGCTCCAAGCCAAAAGGATTACCAATCGCGACGACCCACTCTCCAACCTTTACTTTATCGGAATCACCAATTTCGACAATCGGCAAGGTGTTGTCCGGTTTTATTTTAATAAGCGCAATATCCGTTTTGGCATCGGTGCCAATTATTTTAGCTTCATACTCTTTGCCATCGGATACTTTGACAAGAATTTTGTCGGCTTGCTCCACAACATGGTTATTGGTAAAAATATAGCCGTCATTGCTGATAATAAAGCCAGAACCCAAACTGCGCTGTTTAAATTCCCGCTGCGGAATATCGCCAAAAAACCGATCAAAAAAATCATCTTCCAAGGGTCCGCCGAAAGGCGACCTGCCAAAAGGCATGCCAAATCCGCCACGGCTTTTGTAAGTCTTGGTTGTACTTATATTTACCACCGCCGGCTTTATTTTTTCCGCGAGATCGGAAAAAGATGAGGGTGTTTTGAGGGCATCCGTCGAAGGTACCGCTGATGCCATTTTAATTTCCGGCGCCCCCGACTGCGTAAATGACGATCTTATGACCTCCACCAGTGAAACAATGAAAAATGCTACCAGGAAGGCCATTAAAAACATAAAAAACGTTTTACGATTTTGACTTTTCATTTTTAAATTCTCCGTCATTTTATTGCTTATTTGCATCTAAGCATCTGATTTTTGAAGATCTTATTTGCAAAAAACTAAATTCAATATAATTATTACCAAATATTTGTCAATTACAATTACCCGGCCGCTATCCATATTTGAAGTATTACCCGGCATATGTTAGAATAAATTATTATCTTCAATGAAAGCCAGCTTATGGATGTCTTAGAAAATATCGGAAGATTAGAAGTAAGAACGGCCAAATCTCTTACCGATACGATTTCTTTTGCATTTCAAGTGATTTTCAGAATGTTTCAATACCGCAATTACAACAGTGCCATGCGCATGGTGCTTATTAACCAGATTTATTTTACCTCCGTACAAATTCTACCGGTGTTCCTCGTCGTATCCATCGTTTTGGGGTCGTTGCTCATTGGCATCGTTTTTCAGCTTCTCAAGCAGCTCGGGTTAACCGATTATTTCGGCAATGTCTTGATGGGGTTAATCGTAACCGAATTATCCCCGCTCTTCACAGTGCTGTTCATTACACTGCGGTCGGCATCAGCAATAAATACTGAAATGGCGGTGATGAAAGTAACCGGTGAAATGAAGACATTAGAGATGTTCCGGATTGATGTAATCAACTATTTGCTCATCCCCAGAATAATCAACGGAATTGTTTCTCTGGTGCTGCTCAGCAGCCTCTTCGCCATCGTATCAATGTTCAGCGGAATCCTGTTTTCCCGGATAATCTTTGGCATCAGCATGGATGGTTATATAAATATTTTATTGAACTCCGCCAATCTTTTTGATTTAACCATCGCAATGGTTAAATGCGTGGTTTTAGGTTTTTTTATTACTCTGATTCCCATCCGTTTCGGTCTGCGAGCTTCCAGTGAATTTACCAGTATCCCCGTTTCCGTTTCCGGGGGTATGGTCAGCGTTTTTACGGCAATCATTATTATCGAGGTGCTGTCATTCTTAACAAAATTATTATAAACTTCTTGGACAGTGAAGATGAGCTGAACGCGGCTTTCTGGAAAGCACTGGAAAGCAATCGCCTTCAGACGGCTCCCGTTTCTGTCGACGTACCGCTCATTTCGAATCAGGATGTC
>CAYYBK010000062.1:0-9724 GCA_964470015.1 uncultured Syntrophales bacterium | reverse complement strand
CTTTGGCCGAACCAAGATCGTCCCCATCCAGAAAGCCGCCGGGCAGATTCAGAAAGGAATAATCAGCCAGACGCTTTTCCCCGTAAAGGAGCTCACTGATGTGGACAATATCGACAATGTCGGCGCCGGCAATTTTGCAGGCATACGCCATTTCCGTTTCGCAGTTGGTGCCGTTACCGGTTAATACTATTGCTTTTACTTTGCGAGGCATTTATTGATCCTGCTTCTAAAAATTAAGTGGTTTTTGCCATGCTGCCTTCAATTTGCCGATCATTTCCTTAATGATCAATCTCCCATTTAAGCCTTTTACCTGGAATAATCCGTCATTGGTTACGAAACCGATTTCACTGATGACATTGCCGGCCATTACTTTTTCAAATTTATATTTGGCTGTCGGCTGTATGGTTACAATAAAGCGACCCGCCGTCTCCGAAAATAAAATGTAATCATTTCTCTTTTTTCCCTGATAGGGCACGTAATTCAGATCAATATTCATTCCCATTCCGCCGGCAAAGGCTGTTTCACTCAAAGCGACGGCTAACCCGCCATCGGAGCAATCGTGGCAGGAGGCAACCAGGCCTGCTTGAATTGCCTTATAGAGCGCCCTATACGTGGTGATTGTCTGCGCTCCGTTTACTTTGGGGACGTTTCTGCCGATGGCCTTATGCAGTGCGAACCATTCCGCCCCCCCCAGTTCATCGCGGGTTTCGCCGATAATATAAACCAAATCCTGTGGACGTTTTGCATCCATTGTTACCGTCTTGCGTACGTCCTTTATTTTGCCGATGACGGAGTAGAGCAGAGACGGGGGGATAGAAATTTTTGTTTTGCCGATCGCATAATCGTTTTTCATGCTGTCCTTGCCGGAAATACAGGGTACCCCGTATATTTTCGTATAATCATAAATGGCCATGTTCGAGCGAACCAGCTGGGCAAGCTTATACTCGCCGTCGGGTGTCTTTTCCGATTTAACCGGGTCGCACCAGCAAAAGTTGTCCAGTCCGGCCAGATTATCCGGATCGGCTCCCACGGCCACGGCATTGCGCACGGCCTCATCAATAGCACAGGCGGTCATGTGGTAGGTGTCGATATCGCTATACCGCGGGCAAATGCCGTGGGCGACAACCACTCCTTCCATGGAATCCAGCAGCGGCCGGATGACGGCGGCATCGGAGGGGCCGTCGTTGACGACGCCGACCAGCGGCTTAATTACGGAACCGGCCTGAACTTCATGATCATACTGCCGGACAACCGATTCTTTGGAACAGATATTCAGGCGGGTGAGCATCTGTAGAAGCGCTTTGTTCAAATTTGCCGGTTCCGGGAATTGCGGTTCCCTGTTTTTGGGCGGAGTCCAGCGGGCGGAAAGCTTCAGTTGTGGAACTCCGTTGTGCAGAAAATCCATATCCAGATAGGCGACGGTTTTTGCACCGTAGAGCACGTGAAACTTACCGGAAGCATTAAAATTGCCCAGAACGGTTGCTTCCACGTCCATTTTTTTTGCCAGGGCGAGGAACTGTCTGACCTTTGCGGGGCTCACCGCCAGCGTCATGCGTTCCTGTGCTTCGGATAAAAGGATTTCCCAGGGCTGTAATCCCTGATATTTTAAAGGCGCCAGAGCCAGATCCATTTTACAGCCGCCGCAATACGTTGCCATTTCACCTACCGATGAAGAAAGTCCTCCGGCGCCATTATCGGTGATGGCGCGATAAAGGCCGCGATTTCTGGCAACCAGCAGAAAGTCGGTCATTTTCTTTTGCGTGATCGGATCGCCGATTTGGACCGCCGTTACCGGCGAACCTTCGTGCAATTCCTCCGAGGAAAAAGTTGCACCGTGGATGCCGTCTTTTCCGATCCTGCCGCCGGTCATGATGATGACGTCACCCGGTTTTATTTCTTTGACGTGACTGGGTTTACCGTTCAGCCGTGCGGGCATGATACCGGCCGTTCCGCAGTATACAAGGGGCTTTCCCAAAAAACGGTTATCAAAAACTATGCTGCCGTTGACGGTGGGAATACCGCTTTTATTGCCGCCGTGTTCCACTCCCTCCCGCACTCCTTCGTATATGCGGCGCGGATGCAGGATTCTTGGCGGCAGTTTTTTCTTATAAAAAGGGGAAGCAAAGCAAAATACATCGGTATTGAAAATCAATTTGGCGCCGATGCCGGTGCCGAAAGGATCACGGTTGACGCCGACAATGCCGGTAAGTGCTCCTCCGTAAGGATCAAGCGCCGATGGCGAATTATGTGTTTCGACTTTAAAAACAAGATTGTGCTCCTTATTGAATCTGATTACTCCGGCATTATCGACAAAGACAGAAAGACAGAAGTCTTTGCTGCCCTTGGCTTCTCTGATTTGCGCCGTGGAGCCTTTGATATATGTTTTAAAAAGAGAATCAATGATAATCTTCTTGCGGGCTTCCGTATAGGCAATGCGACTGTTAAATATTTTGTGCTTGCAATGCTCCGACCACGTTTGCGCCAGACATTCCAGCTCGACATCAGTAATTTTTTCGCCAAGCCCGGCTTTTTGCCTTTCGCGGACAGTAGCTTCCTGCTGAAAATATTTTTGGATGACTTGCATCTCTTCCAGACTCAGCGCCAGAAGTTTTTCCCGGCTTAACCGGAGCAGCTGCTTTGCGCTGAAATCGCCCAGCATTATTTCTTCAACCGCCGGCTTGTTTTCCCCGCGGACATAAGGAACATAAGTCGGCAGGCCTTTGGTGTGATTAAAATCCTGCCGGCAAACGATTTGATGTCTTTCGATCAGGTCATTGGCCAGCAGCCCGGAAGCGATTCTTTCCGCGTCGGCTTTGGTGATTTTGCCCGTTAGCAGGTATTGCCGGGAAGTATAAACATTGATTTTACTTTTACCGATATTGAAACCGAGTAATAGTTTAATTGCTTCACGAGCTGTTTTGCCGACGTTATCGGTAACGCCGGGACGGAAGCCTACTTCAATCAACCAGTCAAAATTGGCAGCCAGTGGTTTATTGACGGCAAAGTGCTGAATGACGGGATCGGACAAAGGCCCTGCGGCAGCCTGTTTCAGTTGTTCTTCAGTTAATCCGCCTTCAATTGTGTATACCTCTATCGTATGTACTTTCTCAACCGGCAAAGAAAAATTGGCAATTATTCTTTTTTTTATTTTTTCGCCGAGTGCGTCGCGAATGCCTTTTTTGAATGCGACTTCAATTCTGTCCGCCATTTTAAACCTTTAATTCATACGGTATTTAAATTAGTCCTGTGGTGCAGACGAGGCGTTTATACCCAAAAGTCGTCAATAAAGCAACTTGCAAATGTGCGCCGGAAAATAGCGCACTGTTCCTTATTTCTCTTGACACTGCGGTCTTCTGGCCGTTATATTCCTGCAACATCGGAAAAGAAAATCTCACAAAGAGATTTAAGGATACTTGCCGGATGGAAATAAATTTCGTCATAATTTTAATCCTCTTCGTTTTTGTTCTTGCCATGCAGCTGTGGTTGCTCCGGCGCAGTTCTATGGATATTTCCCCGCTCACGGGGAAGCTGGAAACATTGCAGGATCTTCAGGAGCGGACCGATCGTTCCGTTCGGAATGAAATTTCCCAGTTTCGCGCCGAAATGCAAAATCAGGCGCATCAGGAAAGGGCGGAATTGGCGGGATCATTGAAATCTTTTGGGGATTCTGTGCAGGCGCGGATGGCCGAAATTGCCGTTCTGCAGCGGAATCAGCTGGAGGGATTCGCTTCCCGGTTAGCGGAACTGACCGCAACCAACGAGCAGAAAATGAATGCGCTCCGGACGGTCGTTGATGAGAAGCTCAAACAGCTTCAGGAGGACAATAACCGTCAGCTCGACCGAATGCGGGATACGGTTGACGAGAAGTTGCAAAGCACGCTGGAAAAAAGGCTCAGCGAATCATTCAAACAGGTGTCCGAGCGGCTCGAACGGGTTCATCAGGGACTGGGTGACATGCGCAGTCTGGCTGCGGATGTCGGTGACCTGGGGAAAGTTCTGAAAAATGTAAAATTGCGCGGCACATGGGGGGAGGTGCAGCTCGGTGCTATTTTGGAAGAGCTGCTCGCTCCGGAGCAGTACCTGAGAAACGTCAAAATAAAGGAACACGGAAGCGAGATTGTGGAATTCGCCATTAAACTTCCCGGCCAGGGCGATTCGCAGGATGATCATGTTTTGATTCCCGTGGATGCCAAGTTTCCGGTAGAAGATTATTCACGGCTCTTGGATGCCCAGGAAAAGACAGATAACGCCGCTGCTGAAGAAGCAGCAAAGCAACTGGAGGCAAGCATCAAAAAGGCGGCCAGGGATATATCACAAAAGTATCTGTCGCCGCCCCGGACCACGGATTTCGGAATAATGTTCTTGCCGTCGGAAAGCCTTTATGCCGAAATAATCCGCCGGACCGCTTTAGTCCAACTCCTGCAGCGGGAATTTCACATCGTTGTGTCCGGGCCTTCAACGTTTGCCGCTTTTCTCAACAGCCTGCAAATGGGATTTCGCAGTCTGGCTATTCAGAAACGATCCGGTGAGGTCTGGAAGCTGCTGGGTGAAATTAAAAATGCTTTCGGCAAATTCGGCGATGCGCTCGATGCTGTCCACAAGAGGCTGGAGCAGGCAACGAGCTCGATCGATGATGCCCGGAAAAAGTCGAAGACGATTCAGACCAAATTGCGTGCTGTGGAAATTTTACCGCACGCATCGTCCCCGGAAGTCGTCCTGGAAAATGAAGCGGCGACGGATCCGGCAGAACAGTGATGCTCTGGGAATGAAATCAATTTTCTTGACATACAGCGGGATATATGTTTAGAGTCCCCCGTTACTTTATAAATTAAAGAAAAGAGTTAAAAATGAGCGGCGGCAAAGGTTACAGCTTAGATAGCAAATTTGTCCGGTATTATTACGGCTATTACTATTATGCTGTCCGATATCGATCTGCCCGCCAGTGAAGCAAAGCAAAAAATAGATCGCAAAAAAGCCACGGGTAGATAAAAACCGTGGCTTTTTTATTTGTGATTAGTTGACGGCATCAAAAAAGCCGGCTTACACGTTGCCGGGTAAACTAATACCGCTTTAGCGTGAGGATAGTTAATTAAATCATATTCTAAAAAAGGAGGAATATATGTCAAAGAAAATGTTTGGGATCATTTTTGCCGTGTCATTAGCCTGGTTCTTGATGGCGGGAGCTGCGGTTGGCGCGTCTCCGATCAAAATCGGCGCACTATTTTCCGTATCCGGACCGGCTTCGTTTTTAGGAGAGCCGGAACGTAATACCGCCAAAATGATGGTGGAGGAGATAAACAAAGCGGGCGGAATCAAAGGGCGTCAACTGGAGCTTGTTGTTATTGATACGCAGGGTGATGCTACAAAAGCCGTGCAGGGCGTCAATAAATTAATCAAAGATGATAAAGTCGTCGCCATAATCGGGCCAAGTATAACCGGCGATACCATGGCGGTGATTCCCGTTGTGGAAAAAGCGGCAATCCCCCTAGTTTCCTGTGCCGCCGGCGTAAAGATTACCGATCCCGTAAAAAAATGGGTATTCAAAACTGCGCAGAACGATGCTCTGGCCGTACCCAAAATATTCGAGCACATGAAAAAACAGCAAATCAGCAAAATAGCAATCTTGACTGTTTCCGACGGCTTCGGCTCTTCCGGCAGGGAACAACTGGTTCTCCAGGCCAAATCGTTCAGTATACAAATAATTTCCGATGAAACATACGGGCCCAAGGACACGGACATGACGGCTCAGTTAACAAAAATCCGCGGCAGCGAAGCGCAAGCCATTATTTGCTGGGGCACCAATCCGGGACCGGCGGTTGTGGCCAGAAACGTCAAGCAACTGGGAATTACCCTTCCTTTATACATGAGCCATGGTGTTTCCTCAAAAAAATTCATTGAACTGGCCGGTGATGCCGCCGAGGGAATTATTCTCCCCTCCGGCCGCGTGATCGTAGCTGACCAATTGCCGAAAACCGACCCGCAAAAAGCATCTTTGATGAACTATGTGGAAAATTACCGGAAGCATTATAAAGTGGAAGGAGATCATTTCGGCGGTCATGCCTGGGACGCCGTCATGCTGATTAAAGGTGCCATCGAGCGCGGCGGAGACTCGCCGGCGGCGATTCGCGATCAGCTGGAGAAAACAGAAAATTTTGCCGGTATCGGCGGGACATTTAATTTTTCGCCGCAGGACCATGCCGGATTGACCAGCAATGCATTCGTGCTGGTAAAAATTAAACAAAAAAACTGGACATTGCTTAAATAAAACGGTAGCAATTAATCGTGATGCCGCAAGTAGCGGAAAAAGCAGGTTATTGTTTCCAAAACGGCAACGCGGAAATGCTTGGATCCGCGTTGCCGCAATTTTCAGGTGGATGATTTTGTAAATGGAAAACTCCCGTCAACTGTTTCAGTACATATTATCCGGTCTTTCCAACGGTGCTATTTATGCGCTGATCGGATTCGGTTATGCCATCATCCATAACGCCACGGGGATCATCAATTTTGCGCAGGGCGAATTCGTCATGCTGGGCGGCATGTTGACGCTTTTTTTTCTCCTTGTTTTTAAACTTCCCCTTATTCCGGCAATTGTCCTGGCAATTGTTGTTGCTACTTTGGTAGGGATCGTTTTCGAGCGCATGGCCATCAGACCACTGAAAAATGCCAAGCCGCTCAGTCTGGTGATTATAACCATCGGCGCCAGCATTTTGATCCGCGGCGTTTCCATGCTGGTCTGGGGCAAGGATACTCATGCCTTGCCTGCATTTTCCGGCAACAACCCGCTTTATATTGCGGGAGCGACGATTCTCCCGCAGCACATCTGGATTTTTATTATTGCTGTTTTGATTATTATTGCCAATAAATTATTTTTTAGCTACAGCATCATCGGCAAAGCAATGCGTGCCTGTGCATTTAACGCTCAGGCGGCCAGTCTCGTCGGAATCGACGTCAAGACGATGGTTCTTCTTTCCTTCGTTATCAGTTCCGCCATCGGCTCGATGGCCGGCATTATCATCGCCCCTTTAACCATGACTTCTTATGACGTCGGCATTATGCTGGGGCTCAAGGGATTTTGTGCCGTAATCATCGGCGGGATGAGCAGCGGGATCGGTACGATACTGGGCGGGCTGCTGCTGGGATTACTGGAATCATTAGGAGCCGGTTACATTTCTGCAAGCTACAAGGATGCCATTGCTTTCATAATTTTGTTATTAATTCTTTTTGTACGGCCGGAAGGGTTGTTTAAGAAGAAAGAAACAGAAAGAGTTTAACTGCAAAAATCGCCATGGCAAAGGATAAAAAGGAAATAATAATTTTTTTGATTTTCACAATAGCGGTATTAATCATTCCCGTTTTTCTCCGGGGCAGTTATTTTATTAATGTACTGGTTTTCATCGGTATCAACACGATGCTGGCAGTGGCGTTGAATCTCCTCATGGGCTACGCCGGCCAGATTTCCCTGGGGCACGCCGCCTTTTTCGGGCTTGGTGCATACATCTCCGGTGTTTTCACCACCAGATTCGGGCTTGATCCCTGGATTGTCCTGCCGCTGGCGGCTACGGCCAGCGGTTGCTTTGCCTTCATCATCGGATTTCCCATTTTGAAACTTAAAGGTCATTATCTCGCCATGGCCACCCTCGGTTTCGGCATCATCATGTACATCGTCTTTAACGAAACGGTTGGTGTGACCGGCGGTCCCTCCGGTCTTTCCGGGATACCGAATATTAAAATCGGCAACCTGGTTTTCGACAGCGATCTGAGCAATTATTATCTCATCTGGATGATTACACTGGCGGTGATGCTCCTGTCGATAAATTTGTCGCAATCGCGGATCGGCCGTGCACTCAAGGCCATCCATAACTCGGAGGTGGCCGCTCGCGTTATGGGAGTAAATGCGCGCATCCTGAAAGTGCAGATATTCACGGTATCGGCGGTTATTTCCGCCATTGCCGGAAGTTTGTATGCCCATACGATGACTTTTATTTCTCCTGCTTCTTTCGGTTTCAACTTTTCCGTGGAGTTGGTTACAATGGTGATTATCGGCGGTCTGGGCAGTATTTACGGCTCATTCCTGGGTGCGGCTATTTTGACGGTTTTGCCCGAGTTCCTCCGTGTTCTGCAGGATTTTGACATTATTGTTTACGGCTTAATGCTCATTATTATGACCATGTATCTTCCCGGCGGTCTGATCAGCGGTTTACAGCGGATTGGCGGATTAGCCGCCGGCAAAATCAGAAGCAAAGGTAATAGTGATGCTTAAAATCGAAGGCATAACGAAGATTTTTGGCGGACTTACTGCACTGGAGAATGTTACCTTCGGAATAAAGAAGGGTTCAATAACAGGTGTAATCGGTCCCAACGGCGCGGGCAAGACCACGCTCTTTAATATTGTGACGGGCCTTTACGCCCAAACCGCGGGTGAAGTTTATCTGAGCGAAAAAAATATCTCCTTTCTGGCACCGGAAACACTGGCGGGACTTGGTCTTGTAAGGACGTTCCAAAATGTAGAGCTCTTCGGTCAGATGACTGTTTTAGAAAATGTCATGGTCGGTCTGCACACCAAGAGTGCAAGCGGCATCATATCCTGTGCTTTTAAATTGCCCGGGCAGATTAAAGAAGAAAAGGCGGTTAAAAAAAGGGCCATGCATTGGTTGGAATTTACCGGGATGGCCGATCTGGCGGAGGTCACAGCCGCCAATCTGCCTTTCGGCAAAGGGAGAATTCTGGAAATTTCGCGCGCGCTGGCGGTGGAACCGCGGGTTATTCTGATGGATGAACCGGCGGCCGGCTTAAACAGCCGCGAAACCATGCAGCTGGCGGCACTGATT
This sequence comes from uncultured Syntrophales bacterium, assembly GCA_964470015.1. Classification (GTDB taxonomy): domain Bacteria; phylum Desulfobacterota; class Syntrophia; order Syntrophales; family Smithellaceae; genus MVRV01. Next base: position 896 of record CAYYBK010000062.1, on the reverse strand, counting down.
AAAAAAATCAGGGAGTCCAGCATAACAATAGTATTGGTCGAGCATGATATGGATCTGGTGATGGCTATTTGTGATTATATCATTGTTTTGAACCTGGGCAAAAAGCTGGCGGAAGGCACACCGCGGGAGATTCAAGAAAATCAGGCTGTGATAGAGGCGTATTTGGGGGCAGGATAAAGCTGGTCTGCGAAAATTTCCGGTGAAAAGGCGCGAATGAATTGAAACGGAGCATATTTTTTCGTCTGCTGCCGCAAAAAGAAGCGGCTTGACGCCACGGCAAGTTTAATGAACCGCCAAGAGGCAGTATGCTGAGAATAAAAAACATCAATACATATTACGGACAGGTGCACGCCCTGAAGAATGTTTCCCTGCATCTGGCGGAAGGGGAAATCGTTACTCTTATCGGGGCCAATGGTGCGGGCAAAACGACAATGCTCAATTCGCTGTCCGGCATTGTGCCGCCCCAACGCGGTGAAATTATTTTTGACGGGATTCCCGTCAATAATCTTGCGCCGAGCCGTATAGTCAAACTGGGGATTTCACAAGTTCCGGAGGGTCGGCAGGTCTTCAAGCCGCTTTCCGTGGAAGATAATCTCCGCCTGGGTGCTTATCTTCAGCAAAAATCGCCGGCCGGCCGGGCGGAAGCAAAGAAAAATATGGAAATGGTTTATGATCTGTTTCCCATTTTACAGGCAAGGAAGAAACAACTCGCCGGCACATTGTCGGGCGGGGAACAACAAATGCTGGCCGTCGGCCGGGCACTGATGGCAAAGCCAAGATTACTGCTTCTGGACGAACCGTCGATGGGGCTGGCGCCGATGATCGTGCAGGAAATATTCAAGGTTATTAAAAACCTCGCGCAAGAGAAAAAGACAACGATTTTGCTGGTGGAACAG
>CAYYBK010000061.1:0-9944 GCA_964470015.1 uncultured Syntrophales bacterium | reverse complement strand
TGCAGTATGATATTAAAATTATCCCTTACAAGATAACGGAAGCTTCCAACAGCGACGCGCAGGTTACGGTTAGAGGCAAGAATTATTCGCCGGCGGAAATATCTGCAATGATTCTGACCAAAATGAAGCAGACGGCCGAAGACTATCTGGGGGAAAAAGTAACGGATGCCGTCATCACGGTTCCCGCTTATTTTAACGACTCCCAGCGTCAGGCGACAAAAGATGCGGGACGTATCGCCGGTTTGAACGTTCTAAGAATCATCAATGAGCCGACAGCGGCGGCTTTGGCCTACGGGCTGGATAAGAAAAAAGATGAAAAAATAGCTGTCTTCGATCTCGGTGGCGGAACTTTCGATATCTCTATTCTGGAGCTGGGGGAAGGCGTTTTTGAGGTTAAATCCACCAATGGGGATACTCATCTGGGCGGCGAAGATTTCGACCAGCGCGTCATGGATTATCTTGTGGCCGAATTCAAAAAAGATCAGGGCATCGATTTACGGTCCGACAAGATGGCGTTGCAGCGCCTGAAGGAAGCGGCGGAAAAAGCAAAGATGGAGCTTTCCACAACGATGGAAACGGACATCAATCTGCCATTTATCACCGCCGATGCTTCCGGTCCGAAGCATATGAATATAAAACTGACCAGGGCCAAGCTGGAATCTTTGGTGGAAGAGCTGATCGACAAGGTTGTTGAACCCTGCCGTATCGCCATGAAGGACGCCAATATGTCCGCCAAGGACATCGATGAGGTCATTCTCGTCGGCGGCATGACCAGAATGCCGCGCGTCCAGCAGAAGGTGAAGGAAATATTCGGCAAGGAGCCGCATAAAGGGGTTAATCCGGATGAAGTCGTGGCAATAGGCGCCGCGATCCAGGGAGGTGTTCTGGCGGGCGATGTAAAGGATGTTTTACTGCTCGATGTTACTCCGCTTTCGCTGGGGATTGAAACGCTTGGCGGGGTTATGACCAGGCTGATAGAAAAAAATACAACGATCCCGTGCAAGAAAAGCCAGATCTTTTCTACCGCTGCCGATAATCAACCGGCGGTGAGCATTCATGTTCTGCAGGGTGAGCGCCCCATGGCCGCCGACAACAGAACGTTGGGCCGGTTCGAATTGGTGGGAATTCCCGCCGCTCCCCGCGGCATCCCGCAAATAGAGGTCTCTTTTGACATTGATGCCAACGGCATTGTTCATGTCAATGCGAAAGACCTGGGTACGGGGAAGGAACAAAGCATCAAAATAACCGCTTCCAGCGGGTTATCCGAAGCAGAAATCCAGAAATTGGTGCGGGATGCTGAAGCCCATGCCGAAGAGGATAAGCGGCGTAAGGAATTGATTGAAGCAAGAAATCAGGCCGATTCCCTGATTTACAGCGTGGAAAAGAATATCAAGGAATTTGGCGATAAAATTGATGCGGCGGAGAAGACCAAGATCGAAGAAGCCGTTGCGAAAGCGAAGAAGGCGCTGGAAAGCGATGATGTCAACACAATCAAGAAGGCCCAGGATGAATTAATGAATGTATCCCATAAACTGGCGGAAGCAATGTACGCGAAAACTTCCGGCGGTCAGGGCGGCCCCCAGGCGGGTGCCGGCGGTGGTTCTCAGCAATCCTCGTCCCAGCAGGCCGCGGGCAAAAAAGATGACGACGTGGTTGACGCCGATTTTGAGGAAGTAAAATAACAAACTTTAAACCTTAAAGCCCGGAGTGTGAAGCATCTCCGGGCTTTTTTATATCGACGGAGGCCTTTGTTTGTTGTAAGATAGGCATGAAGAGGAAGATCATGAACCGCCTTTCCCGCCCGCGGGTTTCGTCAATATCGATAATTTGTTTTTTGGTCTTATTGCCGGGAGAAATCTTTTCTTTGGCCGTTGCCGCGGAAAGGGATACGACGGCTTTCCATTCCACTCCGGCATTTTCCGCCGTTCTTTTAAAGAACCAGGAATATTTCCCGACTTTGATAAAATTAATCGAGCGGGCCGAAAATGAAATAATCATGTCTTTCTTTTTATTTAAAGCCGGAGTGCATAAAAATAGCTATCCCGACAGAATTTTAGCGCATCTGGCCGGCGCCGTACAAAAAGGGGTCAGGGTTGTGGTGATCCTGGAAAATTCCGGGGGGCATGAACGTAATCTTGACGCGGAGAACAGACAGACAAAGCAGCTTCTGGAAGCCAAGGGGGTGAGGGTGTTTCTCGATTCGCCCCGGAAGACAATGCATAACAAACTGATTGTCATCGATCAGCGGCTGATATTGCTTGGCAGCCATAATCTGACACAGTCGGCACTGAAGTATAACAATGAGATGTCCGTATTAATCGACCGGCCGGAACTGGCCAGGGAAGCACGCGCGTATATGCTGTCGCTTATCGAGGAGGCAAGATGAACAATCACGGTTTGCGTATACGGGCAGCCGTTTTGCTGCTGGTTTTTTTTCTTTTCAGCTGCGGTAAAGTGGTAACGGTGGTCGAAAGTCCGTCGCCGCCGGTTGCGGAGGCTAGAAAGGTAAAAGAAGTGCCACTGCCGGAAATAAAACCGCCGGTGATAGTTCCCCAAGCGGAAAAGAAGGAAGCGGTTCCGGTTGCCGGTCCGGATCGTAATGCCGTCGGCTGCCTGTTGCCGCTTTCGGGGGTTTACGGCGATTACGGAAATAGAGCGCTGGATGCTATATTGCTGGCGGCGGGGATTTTCGATGGAAAAAAGAAAACGCCATGGAAGATAGTTGCCGAAGATTCCCGGGGATCGGCGGAACAGATCAACTCTGCCATCGCGCGCCTGGTGCAGAAAGAAAATATTATTGCCCTTATTGCCGTTGCCGGGACTACGGAAGCGGCTGTCTTTGCCAAAGAAGCCGGCAAATGGAAAGTCCCCCTGATATTAATTACGGCAAAAGAGGGCATAACAGATGAAAACGACTATGTATTTCAGAATTTTTTAACACCGACGCAGCAAATGGAGGCTCTTGCCAGATATGTGGTAAGCGATTTGAACCATGCAATTTTTGCGATTCTTTATCCGCAGGATGATTACGGAACCGAAATGATGAAGATTTTCCGTACGGAAGTGGAACGCATGGGCGGTAGAGTCGAGCGGGCGGTTCCTTATGGTAAGAAACAGGCTGATTTTACCGCGGAAATCGATAAGATTACCAAAAACAGCGTCAGCGCCGCAAAAAAAGCCAATGCCGAAAATCCGGAAACAAAAGTTCCGGTTTCAATCGACTTTGAAGCGCTCTTCATTCCCGATTCCTCTCTCCGGGTGAAGATGATGGCTGCACAACTGGCCTTTCATGATGTTAAGGGTTTTCCGCTATTGGGCACAAGCCTGTGGAATGTATCCGATCTTTTGAAGAAGGGAGCGGAATATCTCGAGGGAGCCGTTTTTCCTGACAGCTTTTTTCTGAGCAGCTTTTATCCGGAGGTAAACGATTTTATTGATGTTTATTATACCGCTTACGGCCGGGAACCGGAAAACATCGATGCTTTGTCTTATGATACGATGGGTATGATTATCAGCGTTTTGCGTGATGAGAACATTAAAACACACGAACAGGTTGTTGCCGGACTGAAGAGGCTGGAAAATTACCCGGGCGCTACAGGCAATACATCCTTTGCCGGAAACCGTGCGGCGAAGAAGACAGCCTTTATCCTGCGGGTCAAAAGCGGGAAACTGGAACAGGTTAAATGACAAGTTGAATGCTGTGAAATTCATGATTTTATAATTGGTGGTTTTGGAATGCGGATATTGCTTACAAATGATGACGGGATTTATGCCAAGGGGCTGAGCGCTCTTTATTCCGAACTTTCCAGCGAGGCGGATTGTCTGATTGTGGCTCCGGAAATAGAACAGAGTGCCGTGGGACATGCGATCACAATTTTCCGTCCGTTGATGGTGCGGCACGCGACGAAAAACGGAAAATTTTTGGGTTATGCCGTTTACGGAACTCCGGCTGATTGCGTTAAAATCGGGATCAGGGAACTTTCCGGTGCGCCAGTGGATCTGATTGTTTCGGGAATCAATCGTGGGGCGAACGCCGGCATTAACGTGATTTATTCGGGCACTGTGTCAGCGGCAACGGAAGCTGTAATCATGGGCGTTCCGGCATTGGCGGTTTCGCTGGACACGCATAAGGATGCCGATTATTCGTTTGCCGCTCAGTTTGTCCGTAAAATGGTCCGCCTGTTTAAAAATAACCCGGCATTGCGTAAAACCGCTGTCAATGTGAATGTTCCGGCGCTGCCGCGGGAAGAAATAAAAGGGGTGGCTGTTGTCCGTCAGGGCCGGGGGAGCATTATTGAACATTTTGAAAAGCGCGTTGATCCCCGGGAAAATACCTACTACTGGATTTCCGGCGAGCCGCAGGCGGAACCGGAAGATAAAGATACCGATGTCAGCGCGCTGGCTGCCGGTTTCATTACCGTCACGCCGATCCAATATGACCTGACGAGATATGATTTGCTGCAAACGCTAGAGGCGGCGGTGGCAACGCTGCCTGATCATCGCCAGATGCGGGATCAGAAATAATCACGCTAATTCCCAGCTGGCTGGCTCGTACAGATGAATTTGCCCGGAGCCGCCGTCCCGGGGAACTGATCCTTTTGGGGCGTTTAAACCGGTGCAGTTACGCAATCCGTTAAACAGACTCTAAAAATTAACGCCGTTTTTCGATACCGCCCGGCTGATAATGCATTATCAATGCGTCAGCAGTACGGGAATGGGACTGTTTTGCACGACCCGGGAGGTCGTGCTTCCCAAGAGCAGTTCCCGCAGCCGGTTATTTCCGTATGCTCCCATGGCCATTAATTCTACGGCGCCTTCTTTGATGAAGTTCAAAATTTCTTCACTTTCTTCGCCGGATAAAATTATTACTTCGCATTCGGTTTCCTGCGCTTGTGCCGTCTCTTCGATTTCAGCGGAGAGCAGTGCCGCTTTTTCCAAGTCGGAACTGATAATAACGGCGGTCAGCGGCCAGGCGGCCTGGTGTGATAATTTCAGGGAAAAGGCAAGCGCTTTTGCCGCGGAACTGCTGCCGTCGTAAGCCACAGCCATGCTTTCAATCTCATGGAACCGATCAGGGGTGATCATAACGGGCTTGCCGGAATTACGGATGACGTTTTCGGTGACGGACCCCGGAAACATTCCTTCCTGGAAATGGAAATGTTCGCCTTTTTTTGCCATCAGAATCAAGTCGGCGTTGCGGCCTTCTTCGCTGATTGCATCATCGATTTTGCCGGTTACTTTTTTTATTTCCGGCGGCACGCCGGCGGCCAGGCAGCGTTTGCGGAAAGCATCGATGACGAAATCGGCTTTTTCATTAAGCGCCGTTCCGACGGCTCCGGAAATATCCGCCAGCAACGGCCCCTGCAGCAGATTAACTTCCAGAACGTGCAGGCCGGTAAGTGAGGCATTTAACTTCAGGGCAGTATAAATACCATAATCCAGCGCAACAGCGCCATTGACTGATCCATCTGCGGGGATGAGTATTTTGCTGATCACGCGATAAGCCCGCCTTGTAAATTAAAATTTTTCCTCCGGTTTCTTTCTATCAAAATCAACCAGTTCCTGGAGAAGTTTGGCGACGTCTTTTTCCTCCCAGTTTTCATCACCCTGATTCTCTCCGCTGTTGGTATCTTCGGTATAAGCCTGAAATTTGCCGACGAGTGTTCCCTTTTTGTAAAGGGCCTTTTCCTTGACCTTTCCGTTTCTGAAATAAGAGACATATTCCCCGGTGCGCTTATCGTTTTGAAAAGCACCTTTTTCTTTTATTTGTCCTGTTTTATAGTAGCAAACATATTCACCGTCAAATTTACCATTACGGAAATTTTCTTCCTCCTTTAGCTGCCCGCTTTTAAAATAAAGACGGTAACGGCCCTCGAGTTTGCCTCTCCGGTAATTCTCCTGTTCCCTGACTTGTCCGTTTTCGAAATAGGATGTGTAAGGCCCCTCCAGATAATCATTCACAAAGCCGGACTGTTCTCTGATCTGTCCGGTTTGATAATAAGTAGTTGCTTTGCCGTTTTTCTTCCCGTGGATTAAGTAAAGCTGCGCCATAATCTGGCCGTTGTCATAGTAAGAAGTATATTCACCTTCAATGCGGCCGTCTTTGATGAACTTCAGTTCTTTTAATGCGCCGGTGGAATAGTATTGTTTTTTTTCTTCATAGGTTTTTGGGGAGTCGGCCATAAAATTTATCCTGAAGTGCAAGTTGGATTATATTCTTCAATATAAGCGCGCTTTCCATTTTCAGTGAAAGCCTTTACTTTTCTAAACAAAAGCAGTTTATAATGCAATCAAAAAGAATTTTTTTCGGCCATGGTGAAATTAATTTTCTAAGAAGCACCGATTTAAGTTTGACAGTCGGCTCAATTATTTCCTATAATAATTTTTTAAATAAATTTTCGAAACTATGGTAAAGAGCATCGCTGATGATGATATCTAATTTAGATACGACAAGAATTGCCATTATCGGCCCCGGTCGTTTAGGTACCGCTTTTGCCTACAAGCTTGACCGCGAAAGCAAGCGTGTAGCTGTTTATTACCATGATGCGGAGGTTTGTAAGGCGATTAACAGAGACCACTTGAATCCGATTCACTTAACCGAAGATTTGGCAAAACGGCTGGGTGGAATGGAAAATGTTCCCCGTTTTTCGCCGAAAGTGTATGCAACCAATGACCTCGACCACATTGTCGAAAACAATGATTTTATTGTCCTGGCCGTAACGATGAACCGTCTGCCGGAACTGCTCAGCTATCTGAAACCGATGCTGGAAAAGAAAGCCGGCGACACCTGCCTTATTTCCCCGATTAAAGGGTTGATTTCCGATGAAATTTCCAAAGAACTGATTACACCTTCGCAGCTGATCAACAGTAATCTGGAAAAATTGGATAATAAATACCAGGTCGTCTGCATCGGCGGCCCTTTTTTTGATATTGACATTGCTTTAGGCAATCCGGTATGCGTCACCATCGCCGGGAAAAAGCGCATCGCCGGCATGATCAGGGACGATTTATTTAAATTCAATCGCAAAGAATTAAATTTTTATTATAATTTTGACATCGTCGGTGTGGAAGCTTGCGGCGCCCTGAAAAATATTGTGGCCAATATAAAAGGCCTGGCCGATTCCCTGAATCTCGGTGATTCCATTCCCGGAACCATATTTGCCCGTTCCGGCGTGGAAATCCGTTCGCTGTCGCGCCTGCTGGGGGGGAGCTTTCAGGCCTTTCACAGCCAGGCCGGTGTAGGCGATATGTACGTTACGGTTTCCTCCATGGCCAGTAAAAATTACCGTTACGGAAAATATTTTTATGAATTGTACACCGGAAATCCTATCGAAACGAACTTGCGTGTTCTGGAGAGAATCGATGGAACACCGGAAGGCCCCAATACGATCAGAAACGTTTACAAGTATTTGGAGAAGAAAAACATGTACAGCCCGCTTTTTTCCTGTGCCTATCATATATTCAACGCCGTGGAAACAAAGAGTGCGATTAAGGATTTGGTAATCGAGGCCTGTCAATGCGATAAGCGCAAGCAAGAGTATATCGGGCCCTTTTCCAGATTCATGTACCGGATCATCCCGGATTACTGGTATCGGCGTGATAAAGAATTTTTTGATTGAAAAATTTAAACTTGACAAGGATTTATGTGCTGTGTTACGGAAGCGGAAATTCAAAAAGGTCTGACAGAAAAATGACGACTCTGAAGTCGAACAACAACTGGTGGTGGCGGACATTGACAGTCTGCCCTTAAACTCTTATAAAAAGTGAGGATGGGCAGGGAAGAACCTTCCCATGACTCCGCAGATAAAATATAAATGCCGTGGGAAGAGAACCCATGGCATTTTTTTTGGTTTTATAAATGAATCAATTTAAAAAAGGAGAAAGGTTATGGAACAAATCAAAGTAACTTTAGAAGATCATGAAATCCCCAGGCAATGGTATAACGTCATGGCGGATTTTCCCACACCCATGAAGCCGCCATTGCATCCGGGCACCGGCCAGCCGGTTACGCCTGCAGATCTGGCGGCGATTTTTCCCATGAACATCATTGAACATGAAGCTTCCGCCAAACGCTGGATCGACATTCCTGATGAAGTTCTGCAGAAATATTTACTGTGGCGGCCTTCTCCTCTTTATCGCGCCCGCAATTTTGAAAAACTCCTCAATTGTCCGGTGCAAATTTATTACAAGAATGAAGGCGTCAGTCCCGCCGGATCTCATAAGCCGAATGCCGCCATTCCGATGGCGTATTACAATAAGGTGGCTGGAACCAAGCGCATTACGACGGAGACCGGCGCCGGGCAATGGGGCAGCGCCCTGGCGATGGCCTGCCAGATGTTTAATCTGGAATGCCGCGTCTATATGGTCAAGGTCAGCTATAATCAAAAACCTTACCGCCGCTTAATGATGAATACCTGGGGCGCGGAATGCGTCGCCAGCCCCAGCAATCTGACGCAGTCCGGCCGCGATTTTCTGGCCAAGTATCCCGATTCTCCCGGCTCTCTGGGCATTGCCATCAGCGAAGCCATTGAAGATGCCGTTACCAGCAAGGTAAGGACTCATTATGCCTTGGGCAGCGTGCTCAACCACGTTTTGATTTATCAGTCCATTGTCGGACTCGAGGCGCAAAAACAGATGCAGAAACTGGGTGTTTATCCGGATGTGGTTATGGGCTGTTGCGGCGGCGGAAGCAACTTCGGCGGTATCATCGCGCCTTTTGTCCGCGACAAATTCGCCGGCAAGAATGTTAAAATCGTCGGAGCGGAACCAGCATCCTGTCCCAGCATGACCAAGGGCCCCTTTGCCTACGATTTCGGAGATCTGGCCCAGAAAACACCGCTTTTGCCGATGTATACATTGGGGCACGATTATGTTCCGGCGCCCATTCACGCCGGTGGTTTGCGCTACCACGGGATGGCGCCGATCGTCAGCCATCTGGTCCGGGAAAAATTTGTCGAGCCGCGCGCCTACGACCAGCTGAAAACTTTTGACGCGGGCGTCAAATGGGCGCGTTCGGAAGGATTCATTCCGGCACCGGAAACCAACCACGTTCTCGCCGCTGTTGTTGATGAGGCCATGCGTGCCAGAGAAGAGGGCAAGGAGAAAATAATCCTCTTTAACTGGACAGGTCACGGTCTGGTTGATCTGGCTGCTTATGACGCTTATTTAGCGGGTAAACTGGAAGCTTATGAATTGCCCGATTCGGAAATTGAGCGGGCATTAAACGCCATCAAGAATTTCCCGAAGCCTTAAAACAGCTCCTGCAAGGAAAATACTTAAAAAAACCGTCGGAGGAATAAAGTTCTTGACGGTTTTTTTATTTTTGCGCATATCTGTCAGGCATGAATAATAAATTGGGCACAAAATTAACGCGTTGTCCGCGCTTGGGCCAGGAAATTACATTTTCTTACTGCCGGAGTGAATCGGGTGATCTGCCTTGCACGCGGATAATCAGTTGCTGGCAGCCGGTTTTTGATGTGGAAACCTTTTTGAAAAATACCTTGACTGCCGAACAATGGCGGCAATTTACCGGCATGCCGCCGAAAGATAAGATTGCGAATATTCTGGAACTTATTGCAAAAGCAAAGGCGGAGAAATGAAAAATCTGGATTTATTCAGCCTGGGAACGGAAAGCGATGCGGCGGCGACGGCGCCGCTGGCAGAAAGAATGCGGCCCAAGACGATTACGGAATATGTCGGCCAGCCCCACCTTTTGGGTGCCGGCAGTCTGCTCCGGCGTTCCATCGAAGAAGATAAACTGTTTTCAATGATTTTCTGGGGACCGCCTGGTTCCGGAAAAACAACGCTGGCCCGTATTTTAGCCAATGAGACCAAGTCCTGTTTTGTCAGCTTTTCGGCCGTTCTTTCCGGTGTAAAAGAAATCCGGGCGGTCATCGACGAAGCCCGAGAATTATGGGAAAGTAAAAAGAAAAAAACCATTCTCT
>CAYYBK010000060.1:0-10029 GCA_964470015.1 uncultured Syntrophales bacterium | reverse complement strand
CAGTGATTTGCCGGATCTGCTGGTTAATTTTCTGCGCGAAGCACTTTATTTGCTGAATGGCAAGAAATGGGTAATAAAAGAGTGCCGGGCTCTGGCCGTAAGCAGCAGACATGTCGTGGCCGGTATAGCCGGTGAGCCTTATAATCCCCAAAAGCATTCCATCAAAATGGAAATTAAGGCGGTTACGTATCATGGTCTGTGTGTGGACAAAACTCAGTCCGGATGGCGGGCGAGGGTGGTTTTCGATGTTTAATGTCCTCGGATCAAATCCATTTGCTTGCGTTAAGATGCCGCCCGCGTCATTACAGAGTAAGCAGAAAAGAAAACCTTATGCCTTGAGGCCGGGCATTTCTTGCTGCAGCAGTTTTTAATCTAGTACCAAAAACGTCTTTAGGAAGCGTTTATGTCTGAAATAAAGTGGGAAAGATTGGATGCCAATCGGTTGCTGATTCCTCCGACTGGCGGGATGAACGTCCCCGGAATTATCTATGCCAATGATAAGATAGCGGCGCTGTTACGGAACGACGAAAGCACCAGGCAGGTGGCCAATGTCGCGCATCTGCCCGGAATAGTATCTTTTTCGCTGGCCATGCCTGATGTGCACTGGGGATACGGATTTCCCATTGGTGGTGTCGCAGCCTTTGATTTGGAAGACGGTATTGTTTCTCCCGGCGGCGTCGGATACGATATCAACTGCGGCTGCCGTCTTGTTGCCACAAAACTATCGTTAAGCGATATTCAAGACAAGCTTGCTGATCTGACCAATGCTTTGTATCAGCGCATACCTTCCGGGGTAGGATCGACCGGGGCGGTCAAATTGTCGGGAAAAGATCAGAAGAAGGTTTTGGAAGAAGGCGCTGTTTGGGCGGTGAAAAACGGATTCGGTTTGCCGGAAGATTTGGAAACAACGGAAGACGGCGGTGCGATGTCGGGCGCTGATCCGGAAACGGTTTCATCTCGGGCGCTGGCAAGGGGAAAGCAACAGCTGGGCACGTTGGGATCCGGCAATCATTTTCTGGAAATTGAGGTCGTGCAGGAAATCTTTGATGAGACTGCGGCCGCGGCTTTCGGCCTGTACAAGGGGCAGGTGGCGGTGATGATCCACAGTGGATCAAGGGGACTCGGTTACCAGATTTGTGATGATTACCTGGCCCTGATGGTCAAACATGCAAGCGAAACGGGCATAGAGCTTCCGGATCGGCAACTGGCATGCGCTTATCTCCGCGGGCCGCGCGGCCGGAATTATCTGGCGGCGATGGCCTGCGGCGCCAATTATGCGTGGGCGAACCGGCAATTGCTGCTGCATCAAACACGGGAAGTATTTGAAAAAACTTTGCGGTTAGCGCCGCGGGAGTTGGGCATGCGTCTGGTTTATGATGTCTGCCACAACATTGCCAAAATCGAAACTTTTACCCGCCAAGGCAGCAAGCAAACGCTTTGCGTGCATCGTAAAGGCGCGACAAGGGCGTTTCCCGCGGGACATGCTGCCGTTCCTGTGCGCTATAGAGGTGTCGGTCAGCCCGTCCTCATTCCCGGCGACATGGGAACAGGTTCCTATGTGCTGGTTGGTCAGGAAAAAGCGCTGGCGGAAACATTTGGTTCGGCTTGTCACGGTGCCGGCCGGGTGATGAGCCGGGCTCAAGCCACCAAAGCCGCCCGCGGGCGCTCGATTGCCCGCGAACTTTCCGCAAAAGGTGTTTTAGTCATGGCTAGCAGCAAGGGAACTCTCGGCGAAGAACTGCCGGAGGCATATAAAAACCTGCATGATGTCGTCCAGGTAATGCATGATGCCGGTATCGCCAAGAAAGTGGCCCGCCTGAATCCCCTAGCTTGCATCAAAGGATAAAACTTACACGTTAATTATGGAATTATTTGAAAAGTTGTTGTAAAAAGGCGCGTAAATAATGTTTGGGGAAGCCAATGGAAGAAATTATTTTTGATCAAGCTGAAGATTGGGAGAACAGGATTCTGTGCAGCGACGAATCCTGCATCGGTGTTATCGGTCCTGATGGTAAATGCAAGGAGTGCGGCCAGCCGCGGAAAGAGTAAAACGTAATTTCAGCGACGGATGCTTAACAAGCTTACGGCATACGGTGGCTTGTGTTGCCGTCAGAACGTATACAGTTTCGATCCCGGAATCACCGTAAAAGAATTTTTCGTCAGTACTTCAATGGCCTTTTCCGGATTGTCAAAGCGGAAGATAATAACGGCATTCTGGCCGCTTTTTTCCACAAAAGCATACAAATACTCAACATTGATACTTTCCCGGGCCAATACTTCCATAATGCTGTGCATACCGCCCGGCCGGTCGGGCACTTCCACGGCCACCACCGCTGTTTTATTCACCCGAAAGCTATTTTCTTTAAGTACTTTATTGGCTTTTTCCACGTCATTAACGATCAGGCGCAAAATGCCGAAATCGGAAGTTTCCGCAAGAGAAAGAGTTCTGATGTTAATATTGGCATCTTTAAGAACGCGGGTGGCTTTTTCCAGTGAGCCGGGTTTATTCTCTAAAAAGATTGATATCTGTTCTACTTTCATATTGCTGTTTTCCTCCTTTGCCTTTTAAGATGCACGGCGATTATCAATAACTTTGGCAACCAAGTCTTGAGCGCGCTGCAAAGTATTGGGTTCAACAAGTTTTACCCGGGGTGAAACGCCCAGATAGTCTTTCATATCCTTGACAATTCTTTTTTCGATATTCTGCAACTCCCGGACACCGCCGGATTCGCTGAAAATTTTTTCACTGACCTCAACCTGCAGTTCCAGTGTATCCAGGGCGCCTTCCTTATCGACAATGAGCTGATAATGGGGTTCCAGGCCCTCTATTTCCACTAAAATGGCTTCGACCTGCGCCGGAAAAATATTCACGCCGCGAATGATCAGCATATCGTCGCTGCGCTTTTGCACTCTTTCCATTCTGATATGGCTGCGCCCGCAGCGGCAGGCTTCTGTGATCAGGCGTGATATATCGCCGGAACGATAACGGATGAGCGGAAAAGCTTCTTTGGTCAATGTTGTAAAAACCAATTCGCCTTCGGCACCTTCCGGCAGCACTTCTCCTGTTTGGGGGTTAATGGTTTCGACGATAAAATGATCCTCAAAGATATGCATGCCATTGCGTCCTTCCAGACATTCCATCGCAATACCGGGACCCATGATTTCGGAGAGTCCGAAGATATCCAGGGCGGTGATTCCATAAATTTCTTCTATTTTATCGCACATGGATTTACTCCACGGTTCCGCTCCAAAGATGCCGACGCGCAGTTTTAATGTTTTCATGTCCACGCCGAGAGCATTGCCCTGTTCGGCCAAATGCAATGCGTAGGACGGCATACAGCAAATAACCGTCGGTCCGAAGTCCTGCAGAATCATGATTTGTCTTTTGGAATTACCGCCGGATGTCGGAATGACACTGGCGCCGATTTTTTCAGCACCGAAATGAAGACCTAAACCGCCGGTGAACAATCCGTAACCGAAGGCATTGTGAATAATGTCATTTTTGGTTAATCCCGCGGCAACAAAACAGCGCGCCATTAATTCCGACCATGTTTCCACGTCACGCTTGGTATATCCAAAGACGGTCGAGCGGCCGCTGGTTCCCGCTGATGCATGCAAGCGAACCACACTGCTCATCGGAACGGCAAATAAACCAAACGGATAATTGTCTTGTAAATCCTGTCTTGTTGTAAAGGGAAGACGGGGAAGATCGGCAAGGGATTTAATTTCGTCCGGCTTTAGTCCGGCGGCATCGAGGACTTTCTTATAATGGCCGACGGTATGATAAACGCGTTGCAGTACCTGTTGCAGCCTTTTTACCTGCAATGCTTTTATTGCTTCACGGGGCAGGGTTTCGAATTCCTCATTGTAAAACATGTGCACGCCTCCCTTCAGTGGTGCATGCAGTCTAGCAAAACTTTATGCCAGTGGCAAGAAGCTTTCCCCGGAAAAACTGTCGCAGCCAACATGTTTACCCTGGAAGCAATATACAATATAACGGTCAGTGTGTTGTGCGGAGCCTGTATCTTCTTGTTGCTTAAGCAATTGATATAGTTATTAATATATGCTGAGGCAAGACTTTTTAGCGTGTGCCGGATACGACAAAATTACTTTGGCGGGGTAATCTTGATAAATTTGAACTGTTTGCCGATAAGAATAGAAATGCTTTGGAGATTTAAATTATCAAAGGTAGAGTCGCTATAAATTAAGTAGAGAGAAAATGCATTTCTGCGGCATTAATTTGTTCTGATGCTTCCATAGACTTGCCAGGGGATGTTTGTTGATGATCAAGCGGATTAAGGTATCGGAGCTAACAGTGGGCATGTATATAGAACTACCCAGTGCCTGGCGGGCGCATCCTTTTTTACGTAACAGTTTTACAATTAATTCGCAGCGGCAAATTCAGAAAATCATTGACTATGGCATTCAGGAAGTCAATATTGACGCGGATAAGGGGATAATGCCGCAGGAATCGTTATCGGCAGAGGAGCAGTCTCAAAAAGATTTAACCGTCAATATCGTACCGACGGATTTACGGGAAGTTCTGGAAGATAAAAAGATGCCCCCGGAGATAAAAGCACCAATTGTGCATTGGCGGTCGGTGGATATGATGAGCAAACTTTGGGAAAATCCATCCGCGGAAAAAATAGCCGAATTTAAAAGCGGTATTGCTGATGTTGTAGATATGATTCTTGCCGATGATGCCACCAATTTTCACTTGTTGCGCCTTACGTCCCATGATTACAATACATATATTCATTCCGTAAATGTCGGTGTGCTGGCCGTTTCGCTGGCGAAAGCTGTTTTAGCGAAAGAAGACAAACACGATATGCATGCTTTGGGTGCCGGATTTTTTCTCCACGATATTGGTAAGGTTTATATCGACGAAGCGATCATCAATAAGCCGGGCAAGCTAGATAAGGAAGAAATGGCAGAAATGCGCAAACATCCAAGCAAGGGGTTTAAACTGCTCAATGATACAAAGCAAATCGGCGAAGAAAGCCGGCTTATCGTTTTACAGCACCACGAACGGGAAGACGGTTCCGGGTACCCCAAAAGATTACGCGGCAACGAAATCCATGTTTACGGAAGAATTTGTTCAGTTGCCGATGTTTATGATGCTTTAGTTTCCAAACGGCCGTATAAGGAAATGCTCAAGCCTTTTGAAGCGCTCAAGATTATGAAGGAAGAAATGTTGGAGCATTTTCATAAGGAAATATTTGAAAAATTTGTTTTGCTTTTTACCTGACAGACGATCAGATCCCGTCTTTTATATGGCGATCGGCGAGAATTATCCCCAGCGCGGTTTTAATATCAATTATATCACCGTTCTGCAGCAAATGATTGGCCTGGGTTTTGCTGACAGGTTGCAGTTCGATAAATTCATCCTCGTCGGGAGGAAGCGGTTCCGGGAAGAGATCTTCGGCAAGAAAAAAATACATGTATTCATTGCAATAGCCGGGTAGCAAATATCCTTCATACAGCGGCGTCAACTTGCCGGCTTTGAACCCGGTTTCTTCAGCCAATTCCCGCTGGGCACATACGGCAGGCGCCTCCTGTAGGCTGTCCACGGTGCCAGCCGGAATCTCCCAAAGCGTTTTTTTCACGGCATTGCGGTATTGTTTGATTAAAATAAGCTCTCTGTTGTCGTTGATTGCCACAACGGCAACGGTAGGTTTATGGTCAATGCGGGCTTGCGTAATTGCTTTGCCGCCGGGTAGCAATATTTCATCTTCCCAAACATCGAAGATTTTACATCGGTACATTAATTTTTGGTCTTTTTGCTCCATAAATTTATCGCTCCAAGTTAATTGGTTTGAATGATTGATAACAGATTTTTTTCAATTTCCTCTTTGGGCAGGGCGCCGACCAGCCGTTGCACTAGTTTGCCGTCCTTGAAAAACAACAGCGTCGGGATGCTGTGGATTCCGTATTGAGAGGCAGTAAGCGGATTTTCATCCACATTAAGTTTGGCTATTTTTACGCCGTTGGCATAATCAATCGCCAGTTCTTCCATGACGGGAGCGAGTTTGCGGCAAGGAGCGCACCATGGTGCCCAGCAATCAACTAGGACGGAAGTGTCTGTTGTCATGATCTCGCGGGCAAAGGAATTATCGGTTACTTCAACCGGGGTTATTGCCTGCCGCGTGGTCACAAGGGGTTCATGGCATTTGCCGCAGAGCGGTTTTTGATTAAGACGCTCTTCCGAAATTCTGTTTTTCGTACCACATTTGAGACAACGGATAATCAAATCATCCAGCGGAGCATGGCATTTGCCGCAACTGGGCTGTCCCTGAAATTTGAGCCGGGGTATTCTATTTTTGGTACCGCAGGTTAAACAGCGAATAATTATACTGTCGGGCATATCTCACCTTTTAATATCGGTAAAGGGTTGTTTGTGACAAGTCGTCAGATAGCAACATTCACCATGACCGGATTGAGGATACGGACAATTTCTGCCGGCGATATTTGGGCAAGCAGTCCCCGGCTTCCGGCGTTGATGAAAACTGCGGGCAAATTATTGATGCTTTTTTCCATGTAAACCGGCAGCGATTTTTTTGTTCCAAACGGCGACGTCCCGCCCACCATATATCCGCTGTGTTTTTGCGCAATATCCGGCCGGCACGGTGCAATTGATTTTACACCGATAATCCGGGCCAGTGTTTTTGTGGAGACCTCCTTGTCTCCGTGCATCAATATTATCAACGGCTTGTGGTTTTCGTCTTCCATGATCAGTGTTTTAATGATGCAATGTTCATCAACCCCTAATTTAATTGACGAATTTTTTGTGCCGCCTTTTTCCTCATACTGATAAGGATGTAAAGTGAAAACAGCTTCTTGCGCCTTTAAACACAAAATAGCGGGTGTTGATGGATATTTTTCTTTTGCCATAGTGCTTAAATTAATAATTAAACAGTTAAAAGCAATAAGGGAGTTTTATGCTTTCCGTTGATCCATTATAAATAGCCTCGTACTGAATTTATTCTTACTCTAAGTATTAATAAAAGTAAACGCCCTTCGAAAATGGTTGGCGAAATAAGCCAGCAAGCGGGAAACTCAATTGCAATATTGCATAATATATGCAAAAATGAGTGAGGGGGTAAAATAAAAATGGAAAGCGAAATGCTAAATTATTTCAATGATACCTCTTTGGGCGTTGCCGTTGTGGATAGTGCTTTTCGACTTAGAGAAATAAACAAGAGTTTTTGTTTCATCTTGCAAAAACAAAAAGAATATCTTCTCGACAAGGATTTAACCTGGTTTATTCCCCCCCTGAAAAGTTTATCTTTAAATAAAAATCATGAATTTCAGATATTTAATCTGGATAATGGCCAGGCTTTGGCTCTTGATATCATTCGCCTAAAGAGAACAAAAGGAGCCGATTATCTGATTTTTTGTCAGGATCAGACGCAATACC
The DNA here is from genome assembly GCA_964470015.1 of uncultured Syntrophales bacterium. GTDB lineage: Bacteria > Desulfobacterota > Syntrophia > Syntrophales > Smithellaceae > MVRV01. Next base: position 2,612 of record CAYYBK010000060.1, on the reverse strand, counting down.
ATCAGCTGCTCGAACAAATCGAGCAGCTTAATCAGAAAAATCTTGTTTATGAAAAGATGTTTAATGTTTTGTATGACGGCATTTATGTAACCGACGGTCAGGGTATCGCCCTTTATGTCAATGATGCGTTCTACAATTTGACCGGATTGCAAACAAAAGATGTTGTGGGCAAATCCATTTATCAGCAATTGGAAGAAGGCATTATTCCGAATTCCTGTGCCGCCCTTGTTTTACGAACCAAAAAACCTGCTTCTACCATCAGTAATTATGCGCAGGGGAGAAATTGTCTGGTAACAGGAACTCCCGTGTTTGTTGGCGAGGAGCTGAAACGTGTAATTTGTGTTATGCATGACGTGACGGAATTACAGGCCATCAAAGAAAAACTGGCTAAAGTCACTTCTTTTTCTTCCAGCTTAAAGCAGCATTTGCGCGAAATAGAAGTGAAGACAGAGAACAAATTTGTCTTGGAAACGCGCAGCAAAATAATGAAATCGATATACGACAAGGCGGCCATGGTAGCTCCGTTGGACACCCCCGTGCTCATTTTAGGCGAAACCGGCGTGGGGAAGGACTTTTTGGTTAAATTCATCCACAATTTACCGGAGCGAAAAGACAGCGTATTGATGAAAATAAACTGCGGCGCCATTCCGGAACACCTTCTGGAATCGGAGCTGTTCGGTTACGAGCCCGGCGCTTTTACCGGTGCCAGCCGGCAGGGCAAGCCAGGCTTATTCGAACTGGCCTATAAAGGCACGCTGTATCTTGATGAAATCGGCGATATGCCTTTATCTTTACAGGTCAAATTTTTAGATGTTTTGCAGGAAAAGGCATTTTATCGTCTTGGGGGTACGAAGCAGATTTTGCTGGGAGCGCGAATTATTGCTGCAACAAACGTTGATCTGGAGAAAGCTATTGCCGCCGGTAAATTTCGCCGGGATCTTTACTACCGTTTAAACGTAATCAGCATTAAATTACCGCCTTTACGCCAGCGTATTGACGATATAATTCCTCTTTCCATGTTGTTTCTGGAACGCTTCAATAAGAAATATAACAGATCCCGTTATTTTGCGCCGCATACAATTGAGCTTTTGCTGAATTACGACTGGCCGGGTAATGTTCGTGAAATCGAAAATATTATCGAACGTTTAGTTATTATTAGTCCGGTGGATTGCATCGACTCCCGCCTGTTTTTAGAACAGGTCGCCTCGGCCGATAACCAGTTTAATGCTTATCTTCATGGTGCGAGAGTTGCCGCTATAGCACCGCCGGTTAAAACACCGCAATCGCTTAAGGAAGCAATAGATATCTATGAGGAATCTTTTATTCGGGATACTTTAAAAAAGCATGCTAATTTGCGCGACAGCGCCCAGGCGTTAGGAATTGATTTATCAACACTTGTGAGGAAAAAACAGAAATATAAAATTTAGTAAAGCGGGTTTATGCGGAAAATGAGGAATTTTTTAGGTTGCCGATTCAGACTGGCGCTAGTCGGCTTGTCCGGAATAGGGATTAACGGTGATGTTGTCAAAGCAGGCCGGACAGAAAACCTTGGTATCTACGTGGCCGCAGCCGTACCCCCATAAATCAAATTTCCGGCAATCCTTGCAGAGGGCAGCAGAACAGCCGTCACAGATAATAATAGCTTGATTTTTATGGCAAAATTGGCATATTCCGGCATTATCTGTAATAATCATGGGTACCCTTCCTTGAGGCGGAATGCATCGTTTTTAAGAAAGCGATCCTGCCAATACAATATTGATTTTTATCATTTTCAGTTATATTTTTTCGCATCGTGTGGATGAATTTTAAAATCCTTGCTCAATTTTAGCAAATAGTTTAAAGAGAAAAACATATTTTCAAAAAGGATGGTTATTATGCCGGAATCGGTGCAAATTCTTATTAGCGTTGTTCTAATATTAGTTGTCTATGTTCTGTCCATGCTGGGGACCGGCTGGTGGACCAGGCGGATCTGTCTGCGGATCATTAAAGACCTTGAGGATAAGGGAGCAATCAGCGCAACCACGGCGGTTACCTTGCCTTATGAAAAAAGTTCATTTTTCCGTTTCGGTTATCGTGATTATCGCCCCAAAGCGCTGGAGAGCCTTGTAATGAGCGAAGTAGTCTGCAAAACATTCAATGGCCAGTATTATTTAAATAAAAGAAAGTTAGCCGAATCCGAACATTCGACAGCCAAATAGTAAAATATTATCTTATCGTCAACTCCGAGATCAAATCCAGAATGCCGTTAGCCGTATAGAAATAAAGCTCGTGTGCGACAACATACCGATATTTGTCGGCTGATTCTTCCGTAATGGGAACAATGTCGATGGCCGTGATATCGAGCCAGTTTTTTTCTATGTTTATCCGGACAACGGCGCCCTGCGGATTACGTTCATGGGGGATTTTATAAGAAGTCAATACACGGGAGACAAAATCATTTTTCTGGTTCGTTATATAAGCCGCCCGTTGTTGCAGTGCCCGGAGCTTACCGAATTCCTGTGACCAGGCAGAAGGCAGACACAAGAACAGGAACACTAAAACCAGTAAACAAATACGCGTTTTCATAGGTTTCTCCTTTTTCGTGATTATATCCGTTATTTGATTTTACATCT
>CAYYBK010000059.1:0-10045 GCA_964470015.1 uncultured Syntrophales bacterium | reverse complement strand
GTGTTCGACCTCGCTGCGCTTTATGAGAGGCAGAATAAAATAAACAAGGCGGTTGAGACATACCGCAGCTATTTAGAAAGCAATCCCGCCCGGATAAATTTGCGGGTGAAAATAGGAGATCTGCTGATCAGAGACAAGAAATATGACGAAGCGGAAAAGGAATTTCAGGAAATATTAAAAATCGATTCCGCCAACAGTGAAGTTAGAATCGCCCTGGGTCTTTTATATTATGATCTGAGACGCTTTGGTGCGGCAATTCCGCAATTTCTCAAGGTGTTGGAGAAAAATGCCGGTGATGACCGGGTGCGGTATCTACTGGCGACCGCTTATGAAGAGAATAATGACAATGAACAGGCGCAGGATGAATATCGTAAAGTATCCTTTACTTCAGAATTATATAGCAATGCCCGGATTCATATTGGCATGATTTTAAAAAAGGAAGGTAAAATCACTGAGGCAATCGATGTTCTGAAAGAATCCATCGTCAGGAAAAAAGGCCAGGCGCCGCTTTATCTTTATTTGTCTTCACTTTATGAGGAAAGCGGAAATCGGTCTGCCGCGGAAGATACTTTAAAAGAGGGAATAGAAAATATACCAGCTGATGTAGATTTGCATTACAGCCTCGGAGTTCTTTATGAAAAGACAAGCCGGTTTTCTGAAGGCATCAAAGAAATGAGAACTGTTCTAAGCATCGACCCCGACCATGCGGATGCGCTTAACTTTATCGGTTACAGTTATGCCGATCGCGGTATTAACCTGGAGGAAGCCGAGGAAATGATTGTCAAGGCGCTGAAAATAAAACCGGATAACGGTTATATGCTGGATAGCCTGGGCTGGGTGCATTTCAAGCTGAATAAACTTGACAGTGCGCTGAAAAATTTGGAAAAAGCTCTCGAGGTAATGCCCAACGATGCCGCAATCATCGAACATCTGGGTGATGTTTATTCCCGGCTTAACAAATTCCGGGAAGCACGGGAGATGTATGAAAAGGCGCTGAAAATTGATCAGGAAAATAAATCCCTGCAGAAGAAACTGGAAGAATTGACAGGGAAAAAATGAAAACATCTTCCCGCCGGTAAACAATTACCGGCCGCGGATCATATATCATTAATGAAGCGCACTACTGCTTCCCCTGTGCGCCAGAAAAGCTTTCATTATGCAAAAGCAATCCTTTCGCTTCCTGAAAATATTATTTTTGCTTGTCATTACTTACGTGAATATGGCTTGCAGCAGTCCGGTTATTGTTGCACATGATGCTGTTACGGAAACAGAAAAGGTTCTTTTGTCCATTTCCAGTGCCATTGGCGGAGATGATCTGGTCAGCGCCGTTGCGCAGATCGATTTAGTTGCCGCCGGCGGTTATTATCCGGCAAGAGCCGCGCTAATCATCAAAAAACCTTCTTATCTGCGCCTGGAGATTATTCCGCCGCTGGGGCCGCCTGATTTTTTTCTGGCGGCAACAACTCAAAAAATGGTCATTATCATACCGTCCAAGGGCGAACTCTATCGGGGCGAGCCTACCGGTCGTAATATGGCACGCTTTTTACCCTGGAAATTTGGTATTGAAGAAATAGTGGCCATCCTGGCCGGAACTTATCCGCCTTTAGCCGGCGAAGTTATTTATGAGCGCCATTTGGAGGACGGCAGTAATATGCGGATAGAAATGAAAGTTCGCTCCGGAGCGGCACAAACGGTCATTGTAGGATCAGAAGGACGGTTAAATAAACTTGCGCGTTACGACGAAAATGGGCGTCTGCTTTACACTGCAGAATTTGCGGATTATGATCAGGAAAAACCGCTTGCCGGGAAAGTCACCGTCAGCATGGCCGACGGCACGGCTTCGATTACCGTGAAATATTCCAATCTGCAAATCGAGAAGGCCAGGGATTTGTCAGTCTTTGATTTGCCGGAGCCTGCCGGTTTCCGGACCATCATGATGCCCTAATCGGTCTCCGCTTGCTTTTATTGAAAAAAAGGCTTGCCCAATTTAAAAGACCGTCTTTGGCGTTGACGCTTCGGCAATCTCATTCGCAGGAAAGTATTTGAAAATCCCTGTCCGTCAAGGCATCTGCTTTCTTCTGTAGAGATAGCGCTCAAAGAAACGATTGTAATTTGTCCAGTCAGAATCAGTGTTCCCGGCGTCGGCAATGAATGTTTCAAAGGCATTGAGTTTGGCGTCAAGGTCATCCACATAATGAACAACCAGCGCCTCCGTGGTTTTCGGCCGTTTGGGTGAACCGAATTCAAATTCTCCATGGTGGCTCAGGATAATATGGCGCAATTCCAGCGCCAGATTTGCCGGAAAGCCGGGAATGGTGGCAATCTTTTTATCAATCATCTCCACGCCCATGACAATATGGCCGATTAACCGTCCTTCGTCACTGTAATCGATCAGTTGATCATAGGAAAATTCGTAAATTTTGCCGATATCGTGCAGGAGACCGCCCGCAATGAGCATATCCTTATTAAGGGTTTGGTAATGCCCGGCTGTTTTTTCCAGCAGGCGCACAACGGAAAGTGTGTGTTCGAGTAGGCCGCCCAGATAAATATGATGGAACCCTTTGGCGGCGGGAGCTCTTTTGAAAAGAGCGGCTGTTTTTTCATCCCGGAAAAAAGCGCAAAGCAACTCCTTGAGTGGAGTGCTCCTGACCAGTTCAACGTGCTCAAGCAGTGCGCCGTACATGGCTTCCACGTCCCCTTTTGATCCCGGGAGGTAATCAGTGGGCTCCACCTCCTCCCATGGGCATTTCTTTATGCCGGTGATCGAAATCTGAATAACGTTTTTGTAATTTGTGGCCCGGCCTTCGACGGCAATGATGTCGCCTTTTTTAAACAGGCCGTCAAATTCGATGGCCTTATCCCAAACCTTGCCGTCGAGCTCGCCGGTCTTATCTTTCAACCTTACGTTAAGATACGGCGCGCCCTTTTGCGAAAAGGCCATGTTTTTTTCTGCTATAAGGAAAGAAGAAGAAACTTTGTCGCCCTGCTTGATGTCTTTGAGAAACTTTTGTTTTGTTTTCAAATCGTTATCCGCCTTTCGTGGGAATAAATATTCATGCTGCCTCTGCGAACGTATCCGATTAAAGTGAGCGAAGCTTGCCGGGCAAGATCAACGGCCCTTGCCGTTGGAGCCGCATGGGAAATGACGACCGGTATGCCCAGATTCAGGATTTTACAAACAATCTCGGAGGAAATTCTTCCTGTAGTCAGGATAATCGCAGTGGCTAGGTCAATTTGCTTCAGCAGAGCGTGGCCGCCCAGCATGTCGATGGTGTTGTGCCGCCCGATATCTTCACGCACGACAGCTATAGTCCCGTTTTTTGCCAGTGCCGAGCAGTGTGTTCCGTGAGTTTTATTATGCAATACCGAATTTGCCAGCAGATCATCCATTAATTTTAAAACGGTCGCGGCGCTGATTACAAAATCATCCTTGAAGGCCGGTGGAAAAAATATGGGTTGCTCGTTTTCCCGGCTTCGCGCTCCGCTGGAAGCAAGATTGCCGGCCAGGTATCCGGAATATTCTTTTGTGGTGTCAAGGATGATGTTTACCGCGTACTGTCTGTGGTTGACTTCTATTTTCTCAATTTCTTCCCGGGTGTTGATGATTTTTTCCGATTTCAGGAAGCCTGCGGCCAATTCCTTCAGATGATTGCCGGAGCAGGCGATTTTTGCGATGGCTTCACCGTTGACTTTAACCGTCAGGAAGACTTCTCTGATCAGCGGCGCTGTGAGCGGCGCAAGTTTTTTGCCGTCGGACGATAAAATATTTATTTTCTTGATTGCTGGATTGGCGATATTCATATTTTCTCCCGCAGAATACGGTGATCGCCGACGCGCACCGTCAGTTTATCCATATCAAAATATTCCATCAGCGGAATTATATATTTACGGGAAAGACCGGTTAATTCTTTAAAACTGGCGGGAGTTGCTTTTCCGTCTTTTACGAGCAGGGCCTTATAATCATTACGCAGCTGCTCCATTATCCCGCGGGAAAAACAAAGCTCTTCATTGATTTTAATCAAATCGCCGTCTTTAAGCATCAGCTTAACGATGCTCTGTGCCTGGTTTTTTTGGTCTTGAAAACCGGCGACGACGTCGGTGAGCTGAGGCGGCGTCAATCCGGCTTTTTTGTAAATTTCGGCAACGGCGAGACGGAGGGAATCGAGACCGCCGGTAAGCCGAACCTGATGCTTCGCCAGCCGAACATTATCTTTATCGCCGCTGATGACTTCTCTCTTGTTCAGGCTGCGCAGCGCCATGTTGAATAATTTCGCCGATATGGGCCGATTCAGGGCGGCTTTAAGTTCTTCTTTGGGGATACCTTCCTGCAGCGGATTTTTCTCGTGATAAGACGTTATCTTGGCGACAACCAGTTCTTCCAATTGCTTGTAAAATGAACCGGAGATTACGGTAGTATCTTCGCTATCGAGCAGGACGGCCAGCTGACGGGAAAATAAATGCCCCAGTGCTTCTTTAATCTTTCCGGCATTAACACCGGAGCGAAAGGCCAGACCTTTAAGATTGATCCCGTTAAACCTCGCTCTCTCCATGATAACGGAGATTTTTTCCGTCAGTGAACCGTTTTGCAATTGATTCAAATCACGGCTGGTTTTTTCATTCAGTCTCTTGTGCTTTACGGGCTGCGGATCGATGATACGGCCTCCGCCGATCGTGGTTATCGGCGAATAGCTGCGCAGAACAAAATGTTCACCGGCAACAACAGCTACTTTGTCAACCAGAACAAGCTGGGCAAAAGTCTTTTCTCCGGGGGAAAGTTCATCTTTCGTCAGTAATATCAGACGAGCAATCACTTCGTTTGTGCCTGTATGCAGCCTTACCAGCGTCCGGTTCTTCAAGTTTTTGGAGTTGGCGGCCAGATATTCAAGGGCAACATCGAGGCGTTGTGAAGGCCATACGGTTTGCGGCCGCACCAGGACGTCACCGCGGGTGATATTTGATTTTTCCATGCCCTGCAGGTTTATCGCTGTCCGCTGTCCCGACCAGGCTTCTTCCACCGGCTGATTATGCACTTGAATTCCCCGGATGCGCGAAATTGATCCTACCGGAAGAATCTGTACTTCTTCGCCCACCTTAATCCGATCGGAAACAAGTGTCCCGGTTACGACCGTGCCAAAACCCTTCATGGTGAAAATGCGGTCGACGGGCAGGCGGAATATTCCGTCATCCGTTTTATTGCTTATCCTTGTTGCGGCGGCATCGATTGCCTTGATCAGATCGGAAATACCCTCCTGTGTGCTTGCGGATACGGACACGATCGGCGCATTTTCCAGAAATGAACCTTTAAGAAATTCAGCGACTTCCGCTTTGACCATTTCCAGCCAGTCTTTTTCGACAAGATCGATTTTAGTCAGAGCAACAAGGCCGCAGGTTATTCCCAAGAGAGAACAGATGTGCAGATGCTCTCTTGTCTGCGGCATAACTCCTTCATCGGCGGCAATGACCAGCAAAACCAAATCAATCCCCGCTGTGCCGGAGACCATATTTTTAATGAATTTTTCGTGACCGGGGACATCGACGATACCGACTGTCTGACCGGAAGGAAGGTTTAGTGAGGCAAAGCCCAGCTCAATAGTGATGCCTCTTTCTTTTTCTTCTTTCAACCGGTCGGTGTCGATCCCGGTGAGCACTTTGATCAAAGCAGTTTTTCCGTGGTCGACATGCCCTGCCGTACCAAGAACAAAATGTTTCATAACGGTAAAAGTAACAAACTCCGCATTTTTTCACAACAGCATAATGAAAATATTGTTACAGTGCGAAACGGCATAAAGAAGATAGAAACAGGGCGTTGATTTAATTGTTGAAAATGCCGACGGGAATTGTTAAAAACAATAATCGAAGAGGTGATGTTTGCGCATTCTTGGTTTGGATTACGGTGAAAAAAGAATCGGAGTTGCCGTTTGCGATGAACTGGGGCTTACGGCTCAGGGTTTGCCGACACTTGTAAGAAAAACGAGAAGCCACGATTTGAAAATTTTGGCTGACTTGATCAAAACATATAATGTTGAAAAGATTGTAATAGGTTATCCCCTCCGCTTAGACGGCTCCGCGGGCATCCAATGCGAAAAAGTTAACCGTTTCGCCGCTCTTTTGAGTAAAAATTTCTCTTTATCAATAGTTGAATGGCCGGAGACTCTTTCCACGAAAGAAGCAGAAGAAATATTAATTAATTCAGGCATCCGTTGGAAAAAGAGGAAAGAAAAAGTTGATAAATTGGCCGCCTGTATTATTCTTCAGAGTTATCTGGATTCATCCACCGCAAAAGACACTGACTAAACCGGCAGAATTAAAACAGCATGAAGGAAATAACGATTAAAAAAAGATATTATATTGTTTTATTTCTTGCGCTGGGGCTTCTCGCTTTTGTCGCATCATTGATTGATTATTCCATAAATTCCATTGATAATAAAAATACCACCGTCGTTATTGATATACCTACCGGTTCCGGTTTTTTCAAGATTGCCGAGATTCTCAACCAGAAGGGGATGGTCAAAAACCGCCTGCTGTTTTACGCGCTGGTCACATACCGGCACGCGTGGCGATCAATCCGTGCCGGCGAATATGAGTTCAGCACTTCGCTGACGCCTTACGCCGTCATCGATAAACTGTTGCGCGGGGAAATCAAGCATTATAAGGTGTTTATACCGGAAGACTCCTCCGTAAAAGAGATCGCGGCGATTCTCATGAAGGACAAACTGATCGATGAGGAATCTTTTTTCGAGGCGGCGGCGGATGAGGAATTCTTAAAATCTTTAGATATTCAAGCTGATTACATTGAGGGCTATCTTTTCCCGGATACATATTATCTGGAACGTTCCATGAACACCCGGCAGATTATGCGTAAAATGGTCGATCGCCTCTGGAATAAATTTTCACCGGCAATGCTGGAAAAAGCCAAGGAAATGAGTTTAAGCGTTCATGCGCTTATCACGCTGGCCTCAATTATCGGTAAAGAATCGGGGAATAATGCGGAAAAGCCGTTGATTTCGGCTGTTTTTCATAACAGGTTAAAACGCAAAATGCCTCTCCAGAGTGATCCGACCGCCGTATATGATCTGGAAAACTTTACCGGTGCTGTGAAACGCAGTCACTTGAAAAGAAATTCTCCTTATAATACTTATGTTATCAGCGGTTTGCCGCCAGGGCCGATTGCCAATCCCGGCCTTGATTCCATGAAGGCTGCTCTGTATCCGGCAAAGGTTGATTATCTGTATTTCGTTGCGCAGGGTGACGGATCACATTTTTTTTCCTCTTCTCTGGAAATGCACAATAAGGCTATCGCCCGCTACCGCTTAAACAAAGGCAAAAGACAGTAATTTTCTCCCTCTCTATATCATTAAAAGCGTTGGTTATTATTAAATATCTGTTGCGGTGTCTGTTTATTTGCGGCTGCGAAGGCAGCAGTTTTTTTGCCGTGCTTTTATCGGGTAAAATTCCTCTCGGTGCATTTCCCGGATTTTCTTAATGATTCTAAATCAATAAATCAGAAAAAAATAATTTTTTTTCTTGACAAAGCCGCGATGCCTCTTTATAGTTGAGCCACGTGGAGTAAAGTGGTTTGTTGTGGAGGAAAGCGGTGTCTGTCTTTCGGGGGCAATATCATCATAATATCGATGAAAAGGGAAGGATAATCTTCCCTGCCAGATTCCGTGAAATCTTTACGGAAAAGTATGACAACCGGATGGTGATCACCAACTGGGACGGTTACTTAATGGTTTTTCCTTATGACGAATGGCGGGTAATTGAAGAGAAGGTTTCTCACCAATCCATTCTACGTAAGGAAGTAAGAGCTTTTCAGCGTTTCTTTATGTCGGGTGCTGTTGATTGCAACCTTGACAGCCAGGGCCGTGTACTTATTCCTCCCACGTTGCGTGAATACGCTAAGCTGGAAAAAGATATTGTTTTAGCCGGCATGATTAAAGTGATCGAAATTTGGTCAAAAGATCGTTTTGAAGAAGAAATGAAAAAGACCGGCGTGGAAATTGATAAATCTACCAACCTGATTGCCGATTTGGGAATTTAAGGCATGGATGCCGACTTCCATCATGAGCCGGTATTGCTGAAGGAAGTTATTGATTGGCTCTGCATCAAAGAAGAAGGCATTTATGTTGATGGCACGGTCGGCGGCGCGGGTCACGCTCATGCCATACTGAAAAAAACAGGCGGTTTTCTGGTTGGTATTGACCGTGATGCCGAAGCCCTGCGCAACGCGGAGAAACGTCTGGCCGAATTCGGCTCGCGCAAGGTTCTTGTAAAAGCTGATTTTGCGGAACTTGGGAAAGTTCTGGAAAATTTGCAGATAAAAAAAATTGACGGCGTTCTTTTGGACCTGGGTGTTTCTTCGGCGCAACTGGATCAGGCCGAAAGGGGCTTCAGCTTTAGTCAAACGGCACCGCTCGACATGCGGATGGATCGCAGTTTGAAGCTCAGTGCTTACGATATTGTCAACAACTTTGCCCAAAAAGATTTGGAAAAAATTATTCGTACTTTCGGGGAAGAAAAAATGGCAGGTAGAATTGCAAGGGCAATATCGCAAAAGAGAAGATCGGCTCCTCTGGAGACGACATCAGAACTTGCCGCTGTTGTGATTTCTGCCATTCCCTCAAAATTGCGCCGACAAAAAATTCATCCGGCCACGAAAACATTTCAATCCATTAGAATTGCCGTTAATAATGAATTGGAAAGCATTGCCCCGGCAATCGATGCCGCCGTGGCGTTATTGAATCACGGCGGCCGGATTGGCATTATTTCTTTCCACTCACTGGAAGACCGGATTGTTAAAAATGCATTTCGCAATCTCGCGGGGGCCTGCAATTGCCCCCCCCATGTGCCGGTCTGCATTTGCAAGCGGGAGGCGGTACTTAAGGTACTGACAAAAAAAGCGCTGTTTCCCGGGATTGCCGAAATGGAAGCCAATCCGCGCTCGCGCAGTGCCAGAATGCGCGTGGCAGAAAGGGTTTGAACATGGCCCAGGCCTTAAGCACGCATGATATGACGCCGGCAATGGAAGAGAAAAAATCATCCGCTGCCATCAAGTACCCTACTTTTATTGTTGTGGCCATCGTGCTGATGTTTGTCGCCCTGATCTATGTGGGATCCCATATCCACATGACGGAACTGGAATACAAAGTTACCGCGGAATTGGGCGCTCACGAAAGAATGCTGGAAGAACAAAAAAAACTGAAACTGGAATATGCGATGCTTAAATCACCGCAGCGCATCGAAAGCATAGCGAGAAACAAACTGCAGATGTCCTATCCGGAAAGAGATCAAGTAATCGTCCTGAAAAATTCAGGAGAATGATATGGCTGCCGAAACAAAGAAATGGCTGAAATTCAGGATTGTGACGGTTCTATTGATTTTCTTGGTGCTTTTCGTCGCTTTGCTCTCCCGTGCTTTTCAGTTACAAATCTTATCCGGTAAAAAGCTGAAAACTATGGCGCAGCGCCAGCATACGACCGTCTTGCAGCTGCAACCGGAAAGAGGTGTCATTTATGACCGCAACGGTGAAAAACTGGCGGCTTCAATCATGGCGGATTCCGTTTTTGCCGATCCATCTAAAATTGCCGATCCCGTGCGCACCGCAAGGCAAATAGCGGAGATTCTGCAACTGGATCAGGCCGTTGTCTTCAAAAAAATATCGGAGCCGAAAAATTTCTGCTGGCTGGCCAGGAGAATTTCCCCGGAACAGGCAGCTCACGTGGAAAGCGCAAATATCGAAGGAATCGCCTTGGTCAAGGAGCCGAAGCGGTTTTATCCCAATGGCGAACTGGCAGCGCATATGCTTGGCTTTGTCGGGGCCGATGCGGCCGGGCTGGAAGGTCTGGAAAAAAAATATGACGATGCACTGAAGGGAAAACCGGAAAAGCTTATCTGGACACGCGATGCCAAGGGGAAGAAACTGTTTTTGCGGGCGGAAAAAAACGTTACGATAAAAGATGAAAATACAAATCTTGTTCTGACCATCGACAGTCGTATTCAATACCTGGTGGAAACGCACTTGAAAGAAGCCGTTTCAACCAAAGGC
>CAYYBK010000058.1:0-10120 GCA_964470015.1 uncultured Syntrophales bacterium | reverse complement strand
GAATGATCGGCGATCGTGCATGGTCCGGGGCACAGGATCGGCCGTGGACAAAACGCGAACTGAACAGCGGAAGTCGGATCATGGCGTGCGCCATCACCTGCCTATATCTAATCCGTTGTTTACAAATACGCAACAAGGTTATTTTATCCCAGCCGATTGGGATAACCGGTAATGGAACGGATTTCTTCATAGAGCGGCTTCAATCGGCTGTACATCTGCTTGTAAACACGATTGTAAAGTTCGTCATACGTTTTATGGGTATTATAATCGGGCTCGAAAACACGACCGATGCGGGTCATCTCCTTCACTGCGGTCTTGAAATCAGGATGCAACTTTAATCCGACCGCGGCATCAATCGCCGCTCCCAGACCCGACGTTTCGTAAATATGCGGCCGGGCCGTCGGTAAACCGAAGACATCCGCCGTTATCTGCATTGCCGCATCGCTCTGCGAACCGCCGCCGGAAACACGCAACTCAGTTATCTGCTCCCCGCTGCGGCTTTCCTCGCGTTCTTTTCCTTCGCGCAATGCATAAGCCAGCCCTTCCAGGATAGCCCGGTAGAGGTGCGCCCGGTTATGCACATCACCGAAGCCGATAATCGCGCCTTTTGCTTCCGGCCCCGGTATTTTTATTCCCGGTGACCAATAAGGCTGCAGAATAAGCCCCATTGCTCCCGGAGGAACTTTATGCAAAAGGTCCTCAATGATTGTTTCCGTTTCCACGCCGCGCTCTGCCGCCATTTGTTTTTCAAATGGGGCGAACTGATCCTTGAACCAGCTTACCATCCAGAAGCCCCGATAAATCTGGATTTCCAGGGTATAAGCATCGGGTATTGCCGAAGGATAAGGCGGAATCAGCGGGATAGCCTCTACATATTTGTAATGCGTCGTATTGATTGTCGCCGTAGTACCGTAACTCAGGCAGCCGATATTCGGCTGAAGACAGCCGGCCCCGATCACTTCGCAGGCCTTGTCGGCCGCAGCGGCAATTACAGGAAGCCCCCGTGGTATGCCCGTCTCTTCCGCAGCCCTGGCGGTAATCTGCCCCATTACCATCGCCGGTGCCACCAGATCCGGCAGCATTTCCGGTTCTATTCGCGTAACTTCCCACTTCCAGTTCCAGGAGTTTGCCCAGCGTTTCATCTTATAATCAAAGGGGACATAACCGACCTGGCAGCCTACGGAATCGACAAATCTGCCGGTCAGACAATAAGTCAGATAACCGGAAAGAAAGAGATATTTGTACGTCTTATTCCAGATTTCCGGCTGATGCATTCTGATCCATGTAGATTCCGCCTCCGCCTGAAAATAATTAACCGTTTCCTGCATGCGCGAAATACGAAAGGCGAGGCCCCATAAACCGCCAACAGGTTTCAGGCCGTTTGTGCGCCTTTGATCCAGCCAGACAATCGCCGGCCGCAGCGGCTTGCCGTTCTCATCCACATTAATCATCGTCGCACGCTGAGTGGTGATAGCAACGCCGGCAATTGCATCTTTCGGCACGGGAGATTCCCGCCAGAGGGATAGACAGGCCCGGCAGAGGGATTTCCAGTAATAATCGGCATTTTGCTCCGCCCAACCAGCTTCCGGCGAATAATAAGGCTCCAAAGGAATTTGTATTTTATGAAGAAGGTCGCCGTGTAAATCAAAAATCAGAGCCCGCACCGACTGCGTACCGCTGTCAATGGACAGAATATAGTCTTTAGTCATATTGCGGGAAAAGCCTCCTGGAAAAGAAAAGATATGTCCAGCCGCCGTTGCAGTCAACGGCAGAAATTGCGCCATGTTGCGCAAGGCATTATCTGCCAACCGTATACAGCATAACGATCTTTATTGAAAACGATTTTTAGGGGGAATCATCAATTCGGCACAAAAACGGCTCGATTTATTCAACGGTCAGCGATGGCATATTGCATAAAAAAATGCCCTCAAATGCTTCCAGCATTATCGGGCAGATTCGATCATTGAATAGACAGCCCCTTACCGGATAGACAAACAACATCCGGAGCTGATCGGGGTATGTCTTTTTGCCGCATCCCGCGGCAATTAAATTTTAAAAAAAACAAACACCCGTTAAGTGAGATTAAGCACTTAAAAATCACAACAGCAAAAAGTTTGGATCTCTTTGCTTATTTCTTCGCCGCTGCTTTTTTGGCTGCCTTGGGAGCCGCCTTCTTCGCCTTCGGCTTTGCTGCTTTCTTCACAACCTTCTTCACCGCTGCTTTTTTCGCTACGGTCTTCTTGGCGGCCGGCTTTGCAGCCTTCTTTACGACTTTCTTCGCTGCTGCCTTCTTTGCTACTGTTTTCTTTGCAGCCTTCTTCACGACTTTCTTCGCTGTTGCTGTCATCAGGTCAAGCCTCCTTTAATCGAATTGCATTTTTAAATTTGTTGCCGTCAATGCCTTCTCGTGCATTGTTATGATATGATTTTACTTTATTTTTTATTGCTGGTCAACAAAAACCGTAAACAAAATATTTTCCTCCATGGATAAATACATCTGTCAACTGTCGTGTTCGTCATTGGCAAAACGGCGGCAGCGTTTTCCACTACTCCCAGAAAGCCTTAATGGGAGCGGGTTAGAGCAGAAATTAAAATAATAATTTGTCCATCGAGATTCCATCGGCCCCAATGGGAATGATAAAAAATTAATTATACGGATAACGGAATGGATAAATTTTTATTCTGAAACCAGTTTGTTTGCATTTTTATCAGAACAGATAAGTTTTACCGCCGGCAAAGCGTTTGGCAAAATAATGACCGGAAAGAGAATCGATGCGGATTTTTTTGCCGCTCGACGGTGCGTGAATAAACCGGCCAT
The DNA here is from genome assembly GCA_964470015.1 of uncultured Syntrophales bacterium. Lineage (GTDB taxonomy): Bacteria > Desulfobacterota > Syntrophia > Syntrophales > Smithellaceae > MVRV01. Next base: position 7,302 of record CAYYBK010000058.1, on the reverse strand, counting down.
CGCCGATATAAACACCAACATGCGATACTTTGCCTTTACCTTTTACTGCAAAAAATACCAGATCGCCTTTTTGCAGATTGTCCTTACCGACGCTTCTGCCCACTTCGAATTGTTTTAACGAATGCCGCGGCAAATTAAGCCCGTTAAGCTGATAAACAGTCATGGTCAGCCCGCTGCAATCGAAGCCCGTTTCCGACGAAGTTCCGCCCCAAAGATAAGGTACATCGATGAAATCGCGGGCTGTCTTAACCAGCGCATCCCGCAAGAAATCCGTACCATACTGCCCTTGTTTGGCTGCATTATAATCTTCCGGACGGACAATATAAAAGTCATCAATGACACCGGCATCTTTTAATCCTTGCGCTTTCTGCCTGGCTATCTCTTTTGTGGAAAAGTTGCCGAAGCGGACCTTAAATAGTTTATCGGACGCCACGAAATAAGTTGCATCAAGTCCACGTTCCCGGAGCGTTTCCGTCAGGCGCGCCGCATTCTCTGCTTTTGCAAACGCCCCGGCCTGAATTGTAAAACCCATCAGCTCCAGTGACCTTGAGGAAGCGGGCGGTGCCGCTGAGTCCATGCGCGACACCTTGCCGGAACAGGCAATCAACAACATTGGAACAACTGTTAAGATTGCCATTTTCAGAAAATTATCTCTCATTCTCATTTTAAAAATCATTCGTAACCAGATTGAAATAATGTTCGTTCACATTTATGCATGACGACGTTGCATTACAGTCTTATCTTTATATAAACAATCCCTTGCATTAACTCTTCCGAGATCATGCGGCCCGGCGCACAGCGATCAGTTATCGAATTTAATTTTATTCCTCAGCGCCGGGTAATACCGGATTGCTCAAAGGTGCGGCAATTGTGACATTGCTTTTACTGTGCTTAAAAACAAAACCGCAAATAACGGTAACAAACTCATTTAATCTTTCCAGAAATGCACCGTGGCCGGATTTATACATAATCACGAACTCACAGCCTTTAATATTATCATGTATGACCGACATGATATCAATCGGAGTAACCATGTCCTCTTGGGCGCCGATCAACATCGTCGGCACGCTTATTGTCCGCAATTGTTCCGGGGAAACATAATAGTTTCTTGTGCTCCGTGACAATCTGACGATGCTATCAAACCACTCCTTGGTGAGCAGAGACTTGAATAACTGCTGGCGCTGGGTAAGCCATTCCAGAGAATCCTGATAAAAATGCCGGGAATAAACCCACGGAACGGCAAGTTTGAAGAACTTGGCGCCATCGTAGAATTGGGCAGCCTCTTCCCAGCCTTCACCTATCGCCTTCAGGTGGTTGGGAATCCAGCTCAGGGTATTGGGCAAAATCAGTGTTTTCAACCGATCTTGATGCTTGATGGTAAATTTAAGTGCAACCTGCCCTCCGTATGATGTGCCCACCAGATGAACCTTATCGAGTTTTAATTCGTCGAACAGTGCCATCAGGTCGGCAACATGAACATCGTTATCGTAACCATCCGGCAGTTTGGAAGAACGGCCCTGATCGCGGAAATCAAGCAGAATGAGCCGAAATTTATCCGCCAGGTGCGGTATGAAATCCATCCAGCTCAGGGTGTTCATCATCAGACCGTTCAGCAAAACAAGCGGTTCTCCTTCGCCGTGTATTTCATAGTAAACAGTGCCGCCACCCTTCAAATTCAAAACACTCATTTTTTCTCCTTTCGATTTCCGGAGTAAATAATCTTTACGGAAAATTATTTACTCCATCTCTCCAAAACAAATTTTTCTGCTTCACGGCGACTGGTAATCATTCCTTCCAACTGCATATCTTCCAACACTCGCAGAATTTCCCCCATAACTTTCCCCGGTGCAAAGCCAAGTTTCATGAGATCGTCGCCGGTAAGCAACCGCGGCGGATGTAAATCTTCATCCTCCAGTTGCTGGAGCCGCTGCCGGCAGAATTCATAATTATCCAGCATGTTGTGACTGGCCAGACAATCCAACCGGTGCAACTCCAGATGCAAAGCAAAATCGGCCATCCGTAAAAACCTTTTCAATCTGCTCTTACGCATTTTGGGGACATTCATGAATACCATATGATAATGAATCATGTTGATAATAACTTCCTGGTCGGTGCGGGAAAACCTCAGCCGCTGCATGACACGACTAGCGATTTCTTCGCCGGCACGCACATGACCGTAAAAATGGACGCCCTTGTCGTCCTCGGTGCGGGTCACAGCCTTGCCGACATCATGCAGGAGCACACCCCAGGCAAGCCGCCGCTGGTCCGTTATTTCGCCCGTTCCCGGTAAGTACTCCAGCATTAGCAAGATATGCCTCCAGACATCGCCTTCCGGATGAAAAAGCGGCGGCTGTTCAACTCCCCGCAGACGGGCTATTTCCGGCAAAACCTCCGCCAATAATCCCGTTTCCGCCATAAGTTCAAAACCGCGGCGTGCACCGCCGCTGGTCAAGATTTTATTCAGCTCTTCCTGCTGGCGTTCGGCGCTTATCTGTGTCAGCTTGTCCGCATATTTTGCTATTGCATTTTTTGCCGCGGAATCAATCTCATAGCCCAGATTTGCTGCAAATCGCACCGCCCGCAGCATCCGCAAATAATCCTCATTGAATCTTTTATCCGGATCACCGATGGTGCGGATTATTTTTTTATCGATATCGTCACGGCCACCGACATAATCAATTATTTTTTCCGTTTCCGGATCCATCAGCAGACCGTTAATCGTGAAATCGCGGCGCAATGCGTCTTGCCGGCTGTTAGAAAAATGAACATGAGAAGGGCGCCGGCCGTCTGTATAGGCATCATCACTGCGAAACGTTGCGACTTCATAGGGATGGCCCCCGGCAATAACGGCAACAACTCCGAACTTTGCGCCTACCTTAATTGTACGGGGAAAGATATTCATTATCTGCTCGGGATGAGCTGAAGTGACAATATCGTAGTCACCGGGCGGAATACCGCGAATAAAGTCGCGCACGCATCCGCCGACAAAATAAGCGGTGAACCCCTCCCGCTTCAATTTACGAACAATATCTACTGCCTGTTGACGGATGTCCCTGCTATCTCCGATTTCGTTCTTCTGCAAGCAACCATCCTTGAAACATTCGTTATACCGGACTTAGAACCTGAATTTGCATGGACTGGACAATTTCTTTTGTTGCCTGCCGATATGGTCCCATATGCGGCGCGGTCATATGTTTTTTAAGAGCATCAAGACTTTCCCATTTTTCAACTATTGAAACAACATCGGGACGCACCGGCGGTTGCACGGGAAATCCGGATGCCAAGTCTGTATATGGTCCGTATTCGATATTGCCTTCTTCTTTGCGCACGGCAGGAATTATTTTCCGCAACTCGGCCAGATAGGCGTCTCTCTTTCCCTCTTTCAAAGTCAAGGTAGCTATCACACAAATCATTTTCCCCTCCTCGGTATCGTTTTTTTTCATTATATCACATAAAAAATGTTTAATTCATCAAATAATCGGCTCGCAGCAGACCTTTATCGCTTGCCCAGCCTGATGGCGCAAAACTCGCCGCACATTGTACAGCCCTCATCCTGTGCGGTTTTGCTTTTTTCCAAAAGCGTTTGTGCCTTTAAAGGATCAAGCGCTATATCTACCTGACCCTGCCAATCGAAATTTTTACGGCAGACGGACATTTTGCGGTCACGTTCCCACGCCCCCGGCAGCCCTTTGGCGATATCGGCAATATGAGCGGCAATGCGCGCGGCAACCACACCCTCCCGGACATCATCGAGCGTCGGCAGACGCAAATGCTCCGCCGGAGTGACATAACAGAGGAAATCGGCGCCGGCCGCTCCGGCGATTGCACCGCCGATGGCCGATGTAATATGGTCGTAACCCGGTGCAATGTCAGTAGGCAGCGGCCCCAAGACATAAAAAGGAGCACCCTGGCAAAGCTTTTTCTGCAATCTTATGTTCGCTTCGATTTCCCTGATGGGCACGTGCCCGGGGCCCTCAATCATCACCTGTACACCGGCCTTGCAGGCCCTTTGGGCAAGCTCACCCAGCACAATCAATTCCTGCAACTGCCCCCGGTCGGTGGCATCGGCAATTGCACCGGGCCGCAACCCGTCTCCTAAGCTTAGAACCATGTCATATTGCCGCGCAATTTCCAGCAAGCGGTTATATTGTTCGTATAAGGGATTTTCCCGATTATTGCAGGCCATCCAGTTAGCCGTCATAGATCCGCCTCTACTCACGATGCCCAAGACACGGCCCTGCCTTTCAATTGTCGCAACACTCTGTCTGGTTACCCCGCAATGCACGGTAATGAAATCGACACCGTCTTCCCCATTCTCGGAAATAACGGCAAACAAGTCATCCGCCGTCATCTCCGATATTGCTTTTTCTTCTGCAATCATTTTGCAGGCGGCCTGATAGATCGGCACCGTGCCTATGGCCGTTTTCGCTCTCCTCATAACTGCTTTTCTGATCGCAGCCAAATCGCCACCGGTGGAAAGATCCATCACGGCATCAGCACCTGCGGCAGTGGCGACCTCCAGTTTGTCCATCTCTGCACTCGGGTCGGCATGATCTCTCGACGTGCCGATATTGGCATTTACTTTTGTACGCAAGCCTTCACCAATGGCCAGCGGTTCAATATTCAAGTGATTGACATTGCGGCAAATCACTATTGTTCCTTTCTCGACTCCCTTCCGGATAAATTCCGGCGGGACTCCTTCCGCCTTTGCACAGGCCGCCATTTCCTCGGAAATTCTTCCCGCACGTGCTGTTTCCAGTTGCGTCATTTTTTCCTCCCAACAATCTTGCAAACACGATAATTCTTCAATTAAGACAGCTAAGAAGCCGCCTTGATCAATTCGGCAACTTTTCTGCCGGACAAAAGCATCCCGCCGAAAATCGGCCCCATCCGCGGACCTCCGAAAGCGGCATTAGCCGACATCCCGGCGACATAAACACCGGGACAAATCCGGCAGGTATTTTCCATCGTCAGACGCTCCGCTTTTTCCGCCCACATTGAGCGCTCTCCTATCAGCTTCCCCGAAGGCGTGTTCAGCTTCATATCCGCCTTCCTTTCAATCACTTTAAGTATTTCCGTGGCATGGCCGGTCGTATCTACAATATTTCCGGCGGCAATAGTAAGCGGATCAACATGGAGACCGGCCATCTCGACCGGCGACCAGTTCACAACCAGACCGGTTACCCGGCCCTCTCTGATCATCACATCTTCCACGCTCATACAGTTGAAGATCATGGCCCCCGCCTGAACGGTACGGGAACAAATTGCCGTAATGGCTTCAATCGCATCAGCCGTGTGGTAGCCTTTCTGATATTTTCTGACCCGGACACCGAACAAATCAAGAATTTCCTTGGCTTCGTCCTGGATCACTATTTCGTTGAACATCATTCCTCCGCCCCACATACCGCCGCCCAGACTCAGTTTGCGTTCGAAAAGAGAAACCTTTTTGCCCGCAGAGGCCAGATAGTAGGCCGCCACCAGCCCTGAAGGACCGCCACCCACGATAGCGACATCCACATCCATGGCCAGCAGTAATTTTTCCGTAAACCGCTCGATGATTGCCCTTGAAATAACTATTTCATCTAAAACCATACACCAGTATTCTCCTGCATCATTTATAATGCTTTAAAATTTTTAGAACTTTATTCACCACTTCCACCGGATTCCTGCCCAATACCCGAACCATTGGTTCTTTGGCCCATCCGCCCCGATCGTATATGATATCCGGAATATTTTTGGTCTGCCGGAGAATTTTATTTACCCCCCATTCCAGCGAAAGACCTTCCTTATTTCTTTGCGTAACCGGTTCCTCGCTCCGGTCGAAACTTGCAACTGCGAAACCGACCCGGCGACAGACGGAAATTATTTTTTCTGAATATCTGATATTCATCGCACTGCGGCAAGTCGGGTGAAACTTTAGCGCCGTCAGAACAACCCGGGCAATATGCTGCGAAGCGCCGAATTCCGGATGCGACAAAATGCGCACCATCTCCCGAAATCGGATAATTCTTCCCGGAAAACCGGCAACCTGATTACTTGATTTTGCGTCATTCTTTGCATAGACCAGATTGGACTGTACTTCCGGAATCAGCTTGCCACATTGACTTTGCGATAAAATCTGTACAGCCTTTTGCAACTCGCACAGGCACTCATGCGGACTTTCTTTCAGCACGGCCGTATGCACCGGACCGCAACCATGCCCCAGACGCAAAGAGTTCTCAATTGCCTGTCGCACCGTAAAATTGGCCAGGCCGGCGGCGTCAATCAAATTTTTCCCCATAGCCAGATTTGCAGCCAATGCGGAAGCATAAGTACAACCAGTGCCGTGGGTATCCTTTATGTCAAGCCAAGGAGCACAATATTCATAATATTTTCCGCCCGCGTAAAGAATATCAACAACCTCTGATTTTTTCCGGACGGGCTGATGCCCCCCTTTTATAATCACGTTCTGCACACCGAGCTTGCGGATCAGGAAAGCCGCTTTTTTCATTCCGGCAACAGATTTGATTTCCACCCCGGCTAATTTTTCCGCCTCCGGGATATTGGGAGTAACAACCAGCGTCAGCGGAAGCAATTTTTCCACCAATGTCCGGCGCGCTTTCGCCAGAAGCAGACTTCTGCCGCCTTTAGCCAGCATTACCGGATCGACAATTAATCTTTCGATTTGATATTTCTTTATTTTCCCGGCGACGACGCTCACAATGCCACCCGTCAGCAGCATCCCGGTTTTTACGGCATCCGCTCCGATATCAGCCAACACTGATTCCATTTGCCTTTCGACAAAGTCCGGAGTAATCGCGGACACAGCCTGCACACCCAAAGTGTTCTGTGCCGTTACCGCCGTTATCACGCTCATGCCGTAACAGCCACAGGCACTTACCGTTTTTAAATCGGCCTGAATTCCGGCACCGGCACTGGAATCCGATCCGCCGATGCACAAAACTTTAAACGGATGCATATTCTAAACCGCCTTCGGGAAAAAATCTTTCCGCCAGTATCTGACAACCAGCAGGTTTCCCGAACAGACACGAATTGTGGCCGGAGAAGCGGTAATAACATTGCTGACACCGCGCGAATTGCCCATTTTCAGAGACTCACCGTTTAACGAATACCGAAAACCGTCGAGGATTATTTTCGTCGCCCCGTAATGGAACGCAAAAAGAGAAACCGTTTGTCCGACCGCATCCGGGAAAGATATCTCCCCGTTTGCAATAAAAGTTTCACAGTATTCGTCGATCAGACTTATTTTTATTGCCGCTTTTCTACCGAGATCGAGCAGAAACACATTAGCTAAGGCATGAT
>CAYYBK010000057.1:0-10169 GCA_964470015.1 uncultured Syntrophales bacterium | reverse complement strand
ATAGGAAATATCAAATTAAGTTAGAACACTGTCCGGTCAAATAGGGGCAACTCCATACCTCCCTACTTAACAATTGATATTTCTTATACTTCAACCATCACCAAATGGCAATTAGATGTTAATGATTCCCCATTGAACAGTTGCATAAAAAATTTAAATCGCCGGACGCTTGACTTCGGGAAGAAATTATTATCCCTTAACCCTTCTTTAACTTTAACCTTAACCTGACCACCAGCTTTATACGACTGAAATTACTAAATAATTTAAATTACCGGCCGGGTTCACGCTTTATATCTTTTACTATTCTTTTCAGGTATTCAATGCGCCATTTCATGAAAATGTACACCGAGAAACAAAAGTAGATTATGCATGGTCAGGGCTTTATGTAAATGAAGCCGTTTATTGAAAATTTTGCATGACAAACTTGTAACTTCATATCTCCAATATTTACTGTCTTCTCGCTTCCAGGGCCGTTGTTTTTAACAAACAAAGTAATCTACTGCATAATAAATAATAGCAGAAATAAAAGCGGAAATAGGTATAGTTAAAAGCCATGCCCATATAATATTTCCGGCTACACCCCACCTCACAGCAGAAAGCCTTTTAGTGGAACCAACACCGACAATCGCGCCTGTAATCGTGTGGGTTGTGCTGACTGGAATTCCGGCGACAGTTGCGCCGATGATTGAACAGGCAGCCGCAGATTCAGCACTGAAACCACCCATTGGATGCAGTTTAGTAATTCTTGTCCCCATAGTTTTAACAATCCGCCAACCGCCGAATATTGTTCCCAGAGAAATCATCGCATAGCAAGCTATAATCACCCAAATCGGTATACTAAAGGTGTCCCCCAACAATCCCTTACTGAATAGTGCCATAGCGATAATGCCCATCGTTTTTTGCGCATCGTTCATGCCATGTGCCAGTGAATAAACCGCTGCGGAAAAAAGCTGAAGTTTCCGAAAGAGTTTATCTGATTTTGCTATATTGGAATTATGGCTCAGATTCATGGCAATAACCATGAAAGCAAACCCAAGTATCATGCCTATAACAGGTGAAACCACTATAAAGGCTGCTGTTTTGGTAATACCCGACCAAACTAGCGTACTTGTCCCTGCTTTGGATACACCAGCACCGACAAGACCACCTATTAAAGCGTGGGAAGAACTGCTGGGCAGGCCATAATACCAAGTGATTATATTCCATATGATTGCACCACCCAAGGCAGATAAAATGACAAGGTTGTCTACAATATTAATATGAATGATACCTTTGCCAATTGTATGGGCAACCGATGTTCCTACAAAAAATACGGCTGCAAAATTGAAAAAGGCAGCCCATATTACAGCATATTTAGGTGATAGGACGCGGGTGGAAACTACGGTCGAAATAGAATTGGCAGAATCATGAAACCCGTTTAGAAAATCAAAAACAAGGGCAACAACAATAAGAATAACAACAAAGGCCATCGAATCAAGCATATTTCAGATTCTCCTATTAATCAGTGGATACATCATATATCTTTTATTCTTTGCATATCTATATTTTCTCTTTTAATAAAGCGGCCGCTTTACGACAAGTACCGGTTTCTCAGCTTTTCTAATCACCTTTTCAGAAACTGATCCCAAAAGCATTTCTTTGACATTAGTTGTCCCGTGAGAACCAATAACAATCAATGAAACATTTTCTTCTTTTTCCACCCGCAGGATTTCTGTGAACGGTATCCCCTTTTCAATTCGCAGCGTGGTTTTAATCCCGGCATCATTTAATTCTTTAATCATGTTTTCTGCTTCTTTTTTCGCTAAAGCTGCTTGTTTTTCTCCAAGCATAGATAGATCATCAAAAGCATTATATATGTTTGGCACATGAAGATTTCGGGTATCTATAACGTGAAGTATTACGACTTCTGCTGTTCCGGCATCTTTAAGCTGCAACAGATAATTGATAGCTGTTCTTGATACCTCCGAAAAATCTGTCGGGTATAGTATCTTGCGAAACATAATTTCACCTCCTCAGTAAAACCATTTAGTCATTCTTAAAATCAAGATTCAATATCTTGTCTTTTTTTATATACATTGATTGTTACAATATGATTACAAAATGGAAAAATATTTTGATAATGCGTTTACTAAAAATAAAGTTAATGCAATGGGAAACTTGATTGAATCCGATATTGAATGAAAATTTAATATTTTATCCCAAGTAAAAGTTATCCGTTAACCCTTCTTTAACCTTCACCTGATATGTCCATCTATGATATTGATATTACTAATTTATTATTTTTCGGGACTAAATTCGATTTTCGTGCACTTCCGCCATTTTATTCGCAAATTTCGATATTCAGCGAATAAATTTCTTTAACCTGCCTTAACCTTAGCAAAGTTTGCGATGCAAAAAGAATTTGCAGGGAAAATAGTTTCTTAACTATTACACATACTCTATAAATAAAAAAGGCGGGTTACTTATAACCCGCCTTTCCATTACTGGTTTATAGTTTTGTTAACGCCTTAAACCGCTCCTTTTGGCGTTTGAACTGTGCTTACTTCTGATTCTTATCATTTAAATACCTTGCCATTAGCAGCGGTTCTCCAACGACAATCGCATTTCCATTCACTTGTATATATTAATATCAAAAAATAATGAGTAAAGCAAGAAAATAATCAATATATAGTGGGTTCTACAAATACTAACACAATAAGTAGTATTGAAGAACTATCGAGAGTTGCCTCATTTAACCTTTCTGGTCTGGAAAAGCAGTGAGAGAGAGAACTCAGTATTTAGTTGATCTAAGTTTTAGGTAGGGGCAGCATCAATACTCTTTCGCACTTTTTAATTAGGGCCCCAACAATCCGCTTTCGGTAGTGGTTTCGCCAACAAGTTGAAACTAATGGGAAATGAAGGCTAGCGATCGGAATGCTTACAAAAAAGGCAGGATTATTGATGGTCCTGCCTTTCTGCAATTGAACAATGTGTTAATCAAAATTTAGCGCAGTTCGCTTTTCATTCGATCAAAGTCTTCTTTTGTTATCTCACCTTTGGCATAACGTTTCTTTAAAATATCTATAACCGACTCATGTGTCTGCCCGGAACCATTTTTCGACCGAACATTTTGAACAACGAAGTAAATCACTACCCCCAGCAAAACTAAGAAAAGTATCCCCATAAACATACCTCCATATCCATAGCCAAAGCCAAACGAGCAACCATAACCGGCCCCAGGTCCAAACGCAAAGGCAGTGGCATTTACCAGCAGACCGATTGTTGTTGCCATGAATGTTAATATTAGCTTTTTCATAATCAAACTCCCTTCAATATTATCTTTACATCAGTCAATCTGTTATCAAAGCAAAGTTTATACCAGAGATTTATTACCAATAACGTGTTGTAATAACATGCTTATTTTCTTCGAGACGGCACATCGAATGTAATCGCATCTAAACATATGGATAAAATGTATCCAACTATATTATCCAACTGAGTAGATAGTAGCCAATTATAGATAGATAGATAAACAAAAATGGAATACCTAATTTACAAGATCGAGATTTAACTTCTAATTTGGTGTATCTCTTCGCGTTCAGGATGAAATATAGCTTCCAAATTTAGATTTTCTATTTGAGATGGTATCTTTTGTCCCTTTCAGAAAGTTCTTACCCTTTAACCTTAACGCCCCCAACCGCTACCAACAATATGCAGGCTGCAAAATGATTCTTTTCAGTTTTGAATCCTCATATTTTTGCAGATGGCATTGGCCAACAGGCTGTAAGAATTGGATATTTTCTAAAAATACATTTGCTAAATTAACAATTAGTAAAATTCAACTCATCGTAGTATTATAAAAGCAAGGCAGCCAAACTATGAAGCCTTGTAAAAGATGCTTCGAAACATTTGATGAAAATGAGCATATTGACCCCAATCCCGCAACTGCATTGGGCGATTTGTTCACAGACACGGGTGACGCGGATATAGAAGATTTATGTCCGGCATGCAGAGAAGAACTCGGCATTATTAATTTGCTGGGATTTAAAAATTGAAAAATGCCACCCAATATTCTGCATATAAATGGCACATTGTGAGAGTCTTAACCGCAAATCAGCTTTACTAGGCCAAACGATTGGGCAATGACCAACATTGTTGACAGAGATGTCGCCGCTTACGAGTTCGCTTTCGGCCGGTAACGTTATAATGTTGGATCTGTAAGGTGAACCATTGTTTGTAAAGTAATCGTTGAATGCGAACTAAATAATCAAAGGGAGGATACTATGAAACTAAGAAAGATATTGTTGTTGCCTTTGTTCGTGTTGCTGTTTGTTTTATCATCCTCCGCAGCTATCGCTGCTGACTTCGATTGGATGCCGCAGTTTAATCTTCAGGCCATTGCCGATCCGACAGGATTCCGCGCAAAACTCGCCACTCGCTTCAATATCGGTGATGCGCAAATTACGGCGGTGCTCAGTAATTTCCCCGAACCAGCCGATGCGTATGTCGCCCTGCGGCTGGGAGAGATGTCCGGGAAATCGATAGAATACGTGACTGAACGATACAACGCAAATAAGGGGCGGGGTTGGGGTGTGCTGGCCAAAAGGCTGGGCATAAAACCGGGCTCGGCGGAATTTCGCTCTTTGAAAAAAGGACACGATCTGGACAGAGGCAAAGAAAACCGCAAAGCAAGGGACAAGGGTAAGGACAAAGACAAGGGTAAAAAAGATAGGTAAAAAATACAATTTTTTTGAAGCATTCTGGTGTACCTAAGGTGCGTGGACAATACGCGCTATATTGTTGCCAATCGACATTGATGGGATTCCCGGCGTTACAGAACCGGTTTCTAATAGCCGCAAATACTGCCGGTAACATCGGCGCTAAAGGCACGGGTACAAATAATTATTGTAACTTCAGGCAGCATTATTAACTCGAGGTTTTCAGATGAAAAAGCTGACAACATTAATGATTACGGCAATTTTTATTTTATCCGCCCCTTCTTTGCATGCTTTTAATTCCGCGCAGCTCGCTGCGCTCAAAAAAACGAGCTCCTGCACATATTGTGATCTGAGCGATGCCAAACTGAAAAAAGCAGATCTAAGCAATGCCAAACTGCGCGGAGCATATCTGACCCATGCTGATTTGAATGAGGCAGACCTGATGGCCGCAGACTTAAGCGATGCCAAGCTGCATGGAGCATACCTGAATAGTGCGAGACTCAGCAATGCCAATCTGAAAGGTGCGGACCTAAGCGGTGCAAAACTGGAAGGAGCAAATCTGAGCACGGCAGAGCTGACCGGCGCAAACATGCGCAATGCAATACTGGATAATGCCAACCTGCACGGGGCAAACTTAAGCAATGCAGACCTCAGCGGCGTAGACTTGAGCAACGCAAAAATGCATGGGGCGAATCTGAACGGAGCAAACCTGGAAGGGGCAAATCTGAACAATACAGACCTCAGCGGCGCAGATTTGACTAATGCGACATGGGTTGACAGGTCCAAATGCAAAGAAGGTTCGCTGGGGGAATGTAAGAAATAAATAGTTCACAGATATATCTTCAGAATGTTCGTCCGCCCTTCCGCACTTCTTGCTTTTCAATGCATGCAAGGCTGTTTTTAAGCAGCCGCAGCGAACAAAATGGGCAAATATCTATTTTTAAGATTGCGCCGGATGAAATTTGGCGCATCACAAATCATCAGGAGATGATTGTTTTCAGCTTCTCGATGCCTGCATAAACAAAATACCCGGCGAACACTATTAAAAAAACTGCGCAGACAGCGATAAGATTGCGGTAAATGCGGTCGGTTAGAAAACGCCGCCCCCCGGCAACAGCAGCCGCGACAAGTGAATACCAGCCTAAATCTCCTAAAATGTGTCCGACAAAGAAAAAAGCAATGCCCCAGAAACCAAACTGCCAGGAATAAAGAGTATATCCGAGACCGATAGTGGCCCACCAGATAATCCAGTAGGGATTGGCCACGCTCATCAGGATGCCGCTGACTATCGGATGATTCCGTCGTTTTTGATCTCTCTCCCACGAAAAGCGCAACGATGGCAGGGAGCGAAACATTCCGAAGGCCATCCCAAAAAGAATCGCCGCCCCGATAAGCGCACTCATTGCAAAAACCAACGGCTGCTGAAAAAAGGGGGCCAGTCCCGTGAGGAGGGAAAAGACAAGCGCCATTTCCAGGATAGCATGTCCGATAATCACAAGCGGTCCTGCTACAAATCCACGTTGCGAACTTTCGCTGATTGTAACAGTAAGCAAGGGCCCCGGCATCATAGCCCCGGATAGCGCAATGATAAAAGAAGAAACAAAAATAGTTGTCAAATTGGTTAACACAGTTTTTTGATTTCTTTCCAAGAAAGGTTCAATCAGATAACATTTAGTAAGAGTCGCTGCAAGGTCTAATTGTTAGATGTATACGGTGAAAGAGATAAGAAAGCCTCCGCTCTTCAGGGGAAACGCTTATTTTATTTACCCCTTCTCTCGCCTTATTCCCCATCGGCAAAAAATATTTTTAGTGATAAGTATTTAATATAATTTATTAAATATCATGAGAACAATAATCATTTCAAAAAATATTTGACAAAATAATATTTTAAAATTATTCATGAATTATAATTCATGAATATATGGTCAGTTTAATAGGGAGGTTTCATAAATTTTTTGCCGTGATTTAGGTACAGAATAGCTATTCCGCAAAAAATAGCGCAATAAAATTTAAGAAGCGCTTCTTAAAAATTTTTAATTTATCATTGAAAGGGAGGAGCAAAATGGAAGGATTTTCAATAGGCAAAGTAGTGGCACTGTTAATATGCATTGCTGTTTTTGTCGGCGTAATATTTTTTATGAGAAAACCGAGCGAAAAGAAGGACAAATCCCTGGAATCAAACAATACCAACTAACCATCCAATTACCTAAATATACTTCGCGTAGAATTGCCCGGCTTCGCGCTATTATGCTCATACCGCCACTTTTCATGAAACTTTAAATTTAAGAAGGCTCTGCCATCAAACAGAGCCTTTTTCTTTTTAGGTTAGTCAAAAGCCCTTTCCTCTTTTCCCACAGTTGTCACCAAAGGCGACTCAGCATTTACTTTCCGGAATTCGCGTGTCGGCTTTTCGCATCCGGAAAGCATATGCCCACGGCTGCCCAGGTTTCGTCTTGCAGAAGATCAAATTACTTAGCCGCATCAGGCATGGAGAGATACTCTTTGGCCGTCAATCTGAACAGTCGTCTTGGAATATGTCAGCTTCTCGATAATTTTTCCGTCTTTAAAATGGAGCAGATCCACACCGCGCCGCTGCTCCTGTTTTCCCGCAAAACCTTTTTCAAAAGATGGACTATCCAATGTCCAGCGATAAAGTACCTTCTGGTTCTCCTCATCAATGAACGTATCTTCACCGCTGAAACGAAACCCGCCATGATTGTTAAACCATGGCGTCCACGCCTTCCGGAGCGCTTCCTTTCCTTTTACTTTACTGCCCGTCCAGTTTTCAAAAAGAATGTCGTCGTCAAAGAGGGCCGTGACGCCGTCCAGATCATGGCTGTCCCATGCCTTGTTCCAATCCTGCAGCGCAGTGATAATTTCCTGTCTTGATAATTTCAAGGTATTCTCCTTTTATTCAGCAGCGATTCTGGGGATAAGAACATTTTTTGTGATAGAAAAGCAATATTTTCCTGTCAATCAAATCTTGTTCATGAAATCTCAATTTTTAAAGACGCTGCTCGTCCATTGCCAAACGATTGCTGCATGGCCACACTGATTTTTCGGTAATATATTGTTTTTTACAGGCAACCACACCTGATTTTCAAATTCGGTTATAAGAATACTTGCAAATATTATCACCGTGCATGGAAAACATTGGGACCGGAATCTCCCGGAATAACCGCGACTTTGCAGCCAAGATAATCATCTTCTTCCATGCGGTGGGCGAGGTCAAAATTTCTGCCGGAGGAAGCCATACATCTGACCCCGGAAGCAAGTCTTCCCACGATTATGGCCACCGGCCCTTCTTTGGTCATATCATGCAGAACCGTATAGGTCTCGATTGTTACGTCGCCTTGCGGTCTTTCAAGAAAAACCGGTGAGCTCATGTTTTCTATGTTTGTCTGAGATGCCTTCATGGATGTACGGTGCCAGGGGTTCCCGGGCTCAATGCCACTATAAATTCCTGATGAATGTTTCGTCAGATACCAGCCATTACCGGTAATAAGGCCGAATTGTTCGGGGTTTTTTCGCAGCAGGGAAACAGCGTGCGCAACGGAGTGCATGACGTAATTGCTGCCCGGTCCTCCGAAATAGGACAGTCCGCCCGTAATGCTCAGCGGCGGCAGATTATTTATGTCCAGCCCAATCTCGAGTGCGGCAATGAACACGGCACAAGGGAAGCAGCTGTAAAGATCAAAAAAACTTATATCGGAGATATCAAGACCGGCTTGATTCAAAGCTGCCCTTACGTTTAGCCTGATGGCCGGAGAGGAGAAATAATTGACCCGCTCGGAGATAAACCACTTATCATGGGCATCCGCGCCGCCATGCAGAAACACCCATTTGTCTCTGGGAATGGCAAGCTTCCGGGCGGTATCGGTGTCAGTCATAATAATCGCCGCCGCCTGATTTACCATGGGATTAGGGTTCATGTATTTGGTATAGGGAAAATTGAAAAATGGATTTTTCACCGATGGTGTGGTGACGTTTTCTTCCATCTTCTTGCCCTTGTTAAACCACGCCAGCGGATTGCCTTCGGCGGCCTTCGCCATTGACTGGTAATAGCTATTCAGTAATTTTCTGTAATCCCTGATATTCATTTGCAGATGCCCCCGGAAGGCGTTTTCGAAAAGCGGATAAACATGGCGCGCGTGATCCGCCCCGTAGAGGTTTTCATGTGGTGTCGATCCGAGGTGTGTATCGCCAACGATGGAAGGGTCATTCTGCAAATAGCTCAGCACAACGTCCCAGTTGTCGTCATCAAAGCTGTTGGGCGCGCGTTTGTCCCGGTAAAGCGCCTCCGCGCCTACCAAAAGCGCCATTTTTATTTCACCGGCCATTATTTTGTCCGCCGCCCGGTTAATAAGCCATTGCGGCGATGATCCGCTGACCGCTGTTTGTTCGCGCACAGCAGGGTGGAAGCGAAGCTTCCGGCAGATACTCTCTTCCGGATGATTCATGGACTCAACAGATATGTTGACTACGCTGAGGCTGTCTACATAATTCAGCAGATCACCTCTCTCCGTATCGGCAACACTGGCATTTATCGCCTGGCAGGCGAGATCAAGAGCCGAGAGTTTGTCCTCTTTGATTTTTTCCCGGTGTGTTATCTGACCGACACCGATAATGATTGGATGATTTAGTTTTTTGGTCCGGTTCATTTTTGTTTCCTTAATAATTTATTGCCAATTCCGCCGCTTTTCCGCGAATAATATCCTGGCCGAAAATCTACCGCAAATATTTCATATCAGCGCTTTGAAAAAATAATAACTCATAACAATGCTGATTCCGAGTTTCATCACCGTCCCACCCACAAAACCCAGGAAAGATCCCCAAGCCGAACGCAAAGCGCAGCCGACGCCCTGCCTGCATATTATTTCACCGATAAAAGCTCCGAGAAAAGGACCGATAATCATTCCAAAGGGCGGGAAGAATATACCCAAAAGAAGTCCGGCCGCAGCACCCCTTGCACCGCCCTTTGTTCCACCGAATCTTTTGGCTCCCAGAATGGGGATATAGAACTCGGCCAGAGCAACAAGAATAGTTATTGCTGCCCACATGATCATGAAATTCATGGAGAAAGGGGGGCGGGGGGTAAGTTGCAGCAGCAAAAGGCTCGCGTAAACCAGAGGCGGACCGGGCAAAAAAGGCAGGATGCAGCCCAAGATGCCCACGACGATCATGCTGATGCCTGTTGCGATAAATATCGTTTCTATCATTTATAGATTCGCATCCGTTGCCGGCAGAACAAGACACGGCTGATCAACAATCTTTGTTTGTTCCCGGACGGTTATCATACTTTGTTTAATTTAAATCGTATTGTATTTTTCTATACATAACAACCGGAGCCGTAATTGTCAAAGTCCGATTAGCCAAAATCTTCTTTTATCGGTGCGATCTCACCCCGCCAGCCGGCGAAGACACTTTGCCACCTTACAGTATGGCGTTAATATTTGATTGGCCTGACAAATA
>CAYYBK010000056.1:0-10378 GCA_964470015.1 uncultured Syntrophales bacterium | reverse complement strand
GGATGACGACAAACGCGGACGGATGATCAGCTTTTATACTGTTTCATTTCTGGGTATGGCGCCCTTCGGCAGTTTGCTTGCCGGGAGCATGGCCGGCCGGCTGGGCGTTGGCACTGCTTTATTTATCGGCGGCGTCTGCTGCATTGCCGGAGCGCTTTTTTTCCACTTCCGGAATCATCCTGCCGCGCCGGCTGCTTAA
Organism: uncultured Syntrophales bacterium; assembly: GCA_964470015.1. Classification (GTDB taxonomy): domain Bacteria; phylum Desulfobacterota; class Syntrophia; order Syntrophales; family Smithellaceae; genus MVRV01. Next base: position 10,179 of record CAYYBK010000056.1, on the reverse strand, counting down.
AACACATCCGCGCGGGAAGCAAATGCCTGCGTAGGAAACGTTATTTTAAATTCTTGCAAAAATACCGCCCTTGCTTTAGAAAACATTATCTCAACGCGGCGAATCAACCATGACCAATAAATTTATGCCCGGAAAATGCTTATTTTTTTCATTGCTTTTCTCCTTGATCATTACAAGCCAGGTTTTCGCGCTGGAACCATCACCGCAGGAATTGCAAAGCTTTCTTTCCCGTCTGGAACGGCAATGCAAAGACTACGGCTGGAAAGACATTAAATTCGGGGAAATACCCTGGGAATATTACCGGACAACGGGCCGGAAAAGCCCGCTTATTTTTTCCGTCTTCGGCAGCTGTAAAGACAATTGCATTCTATTTCTGGGCGGCGTTCACGGTGATGAACTGCCCACAGTTTATGTTCTTTTGAAATTCGCCAATTATCTTAAAGACAACCCCGGTTTCTTCCAAGACAAATCTATCATCATTGCGCCGCTAATAAATCCGGACGGCTTTTTTGCCCGGCCTCCGGTCCGCGTCAATTCGGCCGGTATCGATTTAAACAGAAACTTCCCCACGCGTGACTGGCAGGCCGCCGCCTGGAAGCAATGGCAGCGCAAAGGGCATAAGAATAAGCGCTACTATCCGGGCAGAAAACCGGCATCGGAACAGGAAACCATGTTTCAAATGGCTTTAATCAACAGATTCAAACCGCAGAAGATATTGACGATTCATTCCCCGCTGGGTTTTTATGATTTTGACGGACCATCGTCCGATCTTTACTCCTTTGAGAAATGGATAGAAACCGTCAGCAAAGAAACAAACCATCCGCTGAAGAAGTTCGGGTACTTTCCCGGTTCTCTAGGAAACTATGCCGGGCATGAGCGCAATATTTTCACTTTGACGCTGGAGCTGCCCTCATCCGAACCGCACCGAGGAGGTGAATATTTCAATAAATTTCAACCGGCTATTGTAAAATTTTTTGATTTGCAGATTAACGGCAAGACCCCTTTTCTGAAATTAACTAAAGAAGCAGCCAGACATCCCTGATTAACAAGGAGACAAAAGCAATGCAGGATGCAGACAAGTTAATCTTGATTGAACAGGAGCTTTCTTTTCTGGGACTTTTGGACAAAGCGCGGGAGATTTACCGGGAGCTCGGGCCTAACAGCGCTTTATCCTATATAAAATCGAGCTATCATCTGCTGAGCAAAGTCTATCATCCCGACTTGAATCCCGGCAAAGAAGAAAAAGCCAAAAAACTTCAGCAGCGCCTCAACAGCATCAGCAGAATGATTCAGCAGACGAAAGACGAGGATATAATCAGGCTCTTGGGTAAAGATTGGCCGGAACAAGCCGCATCCAAGAAGAAGATTCTGGTTGTCGAAGATGAGTTCGGCCTGCAGGAAACATTTCGCGACGTGCTCTTAATGGAAGGCTATGACGTGCGTGTCGCAGTTGACGGAGAAAACGCTTATCAGCAGTTCTTGAAGTTTAACCCAGACCTCGTTTTTACCGACGTTGTCATGCCCAAAATGAGCGGCATAGAATTGGTTAAAAAAATCCGCGAAAAAAACCAGAAAATCAAAGTCATTTATATCAGCGGTTTTTTCGGTTTACGCAACATCAAGCGCGACTTGAACGCAGACATCCTGAAGTACAACTACCCTTACCTGGCCAAGCCTTTTAAAATCACCGCCATGCTGGAACTGGTAGACAGATATCTTAACGATCAGATCCGGGTAGATATCCGCGCCTGAAGGCCGGTTGCCACGATCATTTCCTGCCGCGGGGATAAAGATTCTATTTTCTGCCGGTTACTTTAAATTAAATTTCTGCCGAAACATTTCCGCAAAAGGCCCGTCTTCCCGCCAGGCATAACAGGTGTTAAGCAGAAAATGAAACATCATTCCGGCCTTTTCGGAATCGGCCGCAGTTATGTTTTTGGCCTGCTGCGCGGCAAATCCCTGAAATATTACCGGCGCCATGGCCAGAAGCAATTCCACCAAATGAGTGCAGCCATTGCCATCGCCGGCCAGTTTCTTTACTTTCGCTGTAAAGCCTTTCCTAACGCTACTGCCTTTAATCGGCTCCAGACAGTTGACCGTCTCGCGGCACACGGCGCGCGGGAAAGCGATCATTTCCACATCGACGTCTTCAATGACGAGACTGGCGAGGTTGACCAGCAGGCGGATGGTCATGTGGTGAATGGCGCCGGGGGGGGTCACTTCCCCGGTTACAAGACGGATTTCCTGGAAACGATCATCTCTCAGGCTGCCTTCCACAACCATCCGTTGCCCGTCATAATCGTATATTGTTACTTCGATGGTACGTTTATTTATTTTTTTTGCTTTTTCTTTCCAATCTGGGTTCATTGGCGTTCATATCTCCTCAATTTATTTAAGCAAACAGGAATTACTCTGCCCTGCTCACGCCGGAATTCAACCAAAACTGCCGGTGGATAAAGGTTCTTTTTCTTCTTTTCGCATTTTTAATGTTAACAGTCAAATAATCACCTTAACTTATTGCGTATCCGCATGGATACAAGCAACCATAAATTGCTGCAACCTGCCGCGGGCTGATTAAAATTGCCGCATAAAAATTTTTCGGGCTAAAATTTCATTTTAGCCAATTAATTCAAATATCCACCGCCCTCCCCTGGCAAGCGGACATTCCGGCTCTATTGACATTGGCGTTTACCGCATTATAATAAGTTTAACGAGTTTCTGCGGTGCGCGTAGTAAGTCATGTCACTGGAGACGAATTTAGCAAAGAAGCACAGGATCTTCGTGGTGATTGTCACCCGCAAAGGATCAAGTTTTATAACGTCGTGACTCCAGCATGCGGACAAGACGGCACAGACGGTTCTCGTACCGGCCCCTGAACGGCAAGATAAAGTTCAGGGGCTTTTCATTTTTTGGATTTAAAACATTCCGGATGATTCCGGTTCGCACTCCTTACGTAATAACTATTATCGCATTCAGCGTATGTCAGTATAATTTTCAACCATTTATACCACCGTCACAGCAGTTAAAGCTTACCCGATTATTTTTATTTTACCTCGCTATTTTTTGTGTTATTCTGCAAGAAAGTTCCCGATGCTGCTGAATCTCTCCTTCGCTTTTGCGGAAATTCGTTATTCCGTCTTCTTCGAAAAGTCGGTTTCTGAAATAATAAAAACAAACAACAAGACCGAAAGGAGGTTTCCCATGCCATCAAGAAAAGTAAAAGAATTTCTCGAAAGCCGCCAGGTTAAATACGTTAACATTACGCATTCCCCGGCTTATACGGCCCAGCAGGTTGCCGAATCCGCGCATATTCATGGAAAAGAAATGGCAAAAACCGTCATCGTCCTTATCGACGGAAAGATGGCCATGGCGGTACTGCCGGCTAATTACTCCATAGATTTTGATTATTTCCGGAAAACAACCGGTGCAAAGAGAATCGAACTTGCCTCCGAGGCGCAATTCAAGGATATGTTTCCCGATTGCGCCGTCGGTGCAATGCCGCCCTTCGGCAACCTCTACGGCATGGAAGTCTATGTCGATGAGCATCTGACAAAGGATAAAGAGATTGCCTTCAACGCCGGCAATCATTATGAACTTTTCCGGATGGCTTATCAGGACTACGCCGATCTGGTAACACCAAAAGTCGTAAAATTTACATAGAACCACTATCCTCTCCTTCCCGGACAAAATATTGAAAATACCGGCTTGTCTTATCTATAATAAACGGGGAAGAGAGGATTTTTATTTGTCTGCAATCCTTCTGGTGTATATTGCCGCGGTATGTTAACGATATTCCATATCCTACAGAGAGGTAAAAAATGAAAATGCTTTATTTTGATGATTTTAAAGTCGGAGACCGGTTTACGTCTCCGGGAGCAACAATTACGGAAAGTCAGATCATCGATTTTGCCATGCATTACGATTCCCAGCCTTTTCACATGGATGCAGAAGCGGCAAAAAAATCCATTTTCGGCGGGCTCATCGCCAGCGGCATTCACACCTTCGCTGTGACATTCCGGCTGATCCTGATGACCGGGGTCATTACCGGGTCCAACCTCGGGTCTCCCGGGATGGATGAACTGCGCTGGCTCCAGCCCGTGCGTCCCGGCGATACCCTCCGGGCGGTGTTAGAAGTTCTAGAAACTATCCCCTCCAAATCCAAGCCGGACCGGGGAATCGTGCGCTTCCGCTATACCGCCGTAAACCAGCGGGACGAAGAAGTGCTGACGGTGGTCGCAAAGCAGATCATTGCGAAAAAACAACAAACAGCTTAGGGTTAACCAAACTGCAGATATTGCATAGCATCCGCGACACTTTTCAGCAAATATATAAGGACGAGGTTTTTCACGGGAAAAATCTCCGCGCCTCGCGCATCGCTGAAATTAAACAAACGCATCCCGGCCCTGCGGGAAGAAAAAAGGAATCCTCACATGCGCAAAACTATTCGCGCCGTTCTTTTTGATCTGGACGATACTCTCCTGGAAAACAACATGGAGCGCTTTCTCACCGAGTATTTTAAGCTGCTCACACCGCAAATGGCCCATCTTGTTTCACCCGATAAATTTATTTCCGCCCTCATCAAGGCGACCCACGCAATGGTTAAAAACAACGATCCGGCCATTACCAACCAGCAGGCTTTCATCGCTGATTTTTTCCCCCGGGTCGGCAGGAAAGAGGAAGAAATGATGCCTCTTTTTGATGATTTCTATGCATACCGGTTCGGCCGCCTGCAACAACTTACCCGCCCAAACCCGGCGGCCCGGGCGGCAATTCAAGCGGTTTTAGATAAAGGCTGCGACGTAATTATCGCCACTAATCCCATATTCCCGGAAACGGCCATCAAACAGCGCATCCAATGGGCCGGTCTGGCAGACTTTCCTTTCCGGCTGATCACCACTTACGAAAACATGCATTTTGCGAAGCCGAATTTTCTTTATTACCGGGAAATCCTGAAAAATATCGACCGGCAACCCGCCGAATGCATCATGGTCGGAGATGACTGGAATAATGATATTTCACCGGCGATGCAAGCCGATATGAAAGTATTCTGGATCAGCAAGCCTCCCGCCATCTCTGCGGCGGACAACAATAAATGCGCACGGGGAACACTTACCGAATTTAATGAATGGTTTGCAGATATTTACAATCGATAGAATTCCGCTGCCGATTCTGCACGATTTGTTTGTCCCGGCCTGGCGTCTGCCGCCGCCGTCTAAAGGGAAAGTTGCCCGCTGTAGGGATACCGCGGGGCACCGGTACGTAAAAAACCTTTCATCATCTCCAGCATTTTCCGGAAAAGACTTTTACTGCTCCTTAGGAGCATCCCCCGCCGCGGGCGGCGTTCTTCCCATCCATTCGAACCCGATCAGCGGCCGGAATTGTTCTTGAAAAATACGGTAATAAAGAAGTTCTTCTTTGCTGGCCAGTACCCAGCCGTTGGGCAGCACTCGCTCCCTCTTAAAATCATTATCGGAAATCTTAACGCTGGCGTATTCCATCAGCAAATTCCGCACGCCCGCTCCTTCCCAGAATTTGGCTTTGGTTCTGCGCAGTACGCGGGGCGGCAGAAGGCTTGCAGCAGCCTCGCGAACGATCCATTTTTCAACTCCCGACCGCAGCTTGAGATCTATCGGAATCTCGAGCGCCAGATCAACAACTTCCGTATCCAGGAAACATACATGCGCCCGCAGTCCGAAAGCGGCGGCACAGCGATCCACTCGCTGGAGCGCAGTGTTATGCAACCGTTTTGTAATACTGACCAATTCGGCGGGGAGCTTTTCACGCGGCATTGTCTTCAAATAAATGTATCCGGCAAATAGCTCATCCCCTCCTTCGCCGGAAAATACTTCGGATGCATATTGGCTGATTCGCTGCGACGCAAGGTAATGCATGATGCTGGAACGCACCAGCAGAGCGTCAAAAGATTCAAGATGCCAGATCACCGCCGGCAGGACGCGCAGCATATCCTCCAGTTTCACAACAACTTCCTGATGATCGGATTCAATGAAATCGGCTACTTCCCGTGCATAGACAAGATCGGGAGCATCGGCGATTCCAGCCGCGACTGTTTGGAGTTTTTTGACATGCGGGCGGGCCAGGGCTGCCATGACGCTGGAATCCAGGCCGCCGGAAAGATAGCAGCCGATTTCCGCAGAAGCGATGCGTTTTTGAACCGCATTTGCCAGACAGAAACGAAGCAGCCCGGAGATTTCGTCCGGTGATTCACTGCGTGGAACACGCTCGATAATTTCAGCATGCCTGGCAAATTTTTCGCCGTCATAACTGCACCCAGGAGGGAATTCATTAATGTCCGCCGACACTGTCATTAACCCTTTTACCTCCGAGGCGAAGCATAAGGCACCGTCGCCACGACGACCGTAATACAAGGGGACAACTCCCAGTGAATCGCGGAACAGCACAAGCCGGCCATTCCGCATGCCGGCTAAAGCATAATGCTGATCGCCGGCACGATCTGCCACAATGGTGTTTTCGGCTTCTTGCGTTTTATTTTCCTTTGCGATGATGCCCAGCGTCATGCCGGGATGCTCATGTACTTTTATTATTCCCCGTTCCCGGTGCTCCATCATTTTGAGCATTTTTTCAACGTTGGTCGCGTTTTGCGCTGCGAAAATTCCGGCGATGGCGGCCATTTCTCTATCCTTTCTTCAATTACCTTGCCGCATTTTTCTCTCGAGAATAATGCGGACACGGTCGGCGGCGGAAAGCGCCGCTCCTGCTTCATCTACTAGCTTAACAGCGCCATCGAGAACTTTTGTAACCCATTGCGTCGCATGAATAAATTCCTCGCGGCATTCCCACAGATACGGAACGGGAAGAAATCCATCGGCAAAAATGCGGTAAAATCCATCAACGCTGTAAGGATTGGGAACATTTGCTTCGATTGCAGCAGTCAAATACCTCGCTTGCTCCAGCAGTTCCTGCTTTCTCAGCCTTACTTCAACGTCGCCGGTCATATCATCTACTTCACCCTTCCTCCGCAACCGGCGATACTCTTCAAGCGCATGACGGGTGATCTGTATGCTTTCATCAACAACCGGCGGATCGGCAAGACCATACCCCTCGGAATAGCTGACAACATGGATGATCGGCGGACTCTGCTGATTGTGCGGCTCAATGTCGTCAATCAGCGCCGTGATAGCTGCAAGCTGAGCTTTCGCTTTGTCCATATTGTGTGAAAAATAATCCAGTCCGCCGCGCGGCTGCAGAATTACCGCAAAGCGGTCATCTTCTATTTCCCGCAGCAACTGAAGCATCGCCCGGGACTTGGCCAGGTCCTGCACCCCCCATAGATAGCGCGGAGTGTTAAGCATATTTTGCAGAATCAGATGGCGGATGCCCATCTTTTTTGCAAGTTTCGCCGCAAGAAATGCAGAAACAATATATGTTACGTCATCCGCGCCGCGAAAGGAAAAATGATGAGGGACATTCGGTTCAAAAGGCTTGCCCGAAGAGGCGATGAAACGCAGCGTTTCGATATGCTCGTGCAGATTATCGCGTAATGAATTGGGGCCCCGTCCGTCAATCCGGCAGAACCACCAGAGGGAAAGAGCGTGCCAAGCAATATTAATTGTATTTTCATGGATTTTTGCCAGCGTCGGAACATCACGTGTACCGGCATAAGTGCGCACAAGCAACGGGCGCGATGCCTCCCATATTTTTTCGTACTCCTCCGGAGAATTTAAAGGTACACCGCCGCCGTTAGGAAGTTCTCCCCAATCGTCCCCGAAATTAGACTGCGTAAGCTGTGATGTTCCGATGGAAAGGACGTCAAGATAGCCGGATGAAGCCAAGCGGCGTGTCCATTCGACAAAAAGGCGCACCGCCTCTTCCCGGTCAGGAAGAAACGGACCGACATGCGCCCGCATGATGGGCGGCAGGCCCCGCCGCTGCGAGTCGCGCAGTCGCGCAACCAAGGAATCCCTTTTTGTGCCGAAGCCGTCATAACCAGACCGGTCCACTGGTTTGACTGCGAGATGATCTCCCCGACGTATCAGATCTCTGCCGAAAGCGAGACGCGCCTCATCGTAAACGATTCCGGCTGATACTTCAGCGGGTGCCCAAGTTGTGGCTATACCTAGAATCGCCAATGTTTCCGCCGGAGTCTCGTCACCGGCAAAAACACCGGACACCTCCGGAACAATGCGGCGAACGAGATCGCAGGTTAGCGGCAGACCGGCGAAAAACAGCCCGCGTAAAAGCCCGCCCTGATTTGCAAAAAGTCTTCTCTCTTTAAATCTATGCACCCAGTGGGCGAATAAAGATGCCCCCTGCTCGGGATCAAGACGATAACTGAATCCCAGCATAGTAATTCTCTGTGCACGAAGCCATTGCTCAACTTCATCAACGGATTTGGGGAGATGCGGGTTGTCTATGGCCGCACTGATGCGCGCGCCGGCGGATATTGCCGTAATTCCGCATTGTTCGATCAACTGCTGCACCGAATTTATTCCCAGGGTGTGTGCTTCTCTGGCCGGACGAATGAGTCCGAAGCGGTCGGTGCGGCTCGCCTGGACATTTTTCATCACGTGCCTCCGTCCAATCCGTATTTACCGAACCCCAACAACCCCGGATAATCAATGATTTGCTGCTGGCCAGCCCGCAATTCCGGCGGAACATTTTCTGCACCGACAACCAGAAAGCGGATATCTTTGACCGACATTCCGGCTATTCCCAGTTTCTCCACTGTGCGACCATTTGTCCAATAGTCCACGCCGTGCATTACCGATGCGAGATAAATTACTGATTTCATTGCCGGTGTATGCACTCCGAGCATCTCACCGATGGAAGCAAGAGGCACGAGGCTGGCGGGAACATCTTCGGAAATATACCGATGATAAACAGTCGACGCCGCCTTAATGCCCCGATATCCGGGATTGGCGCGCATCGCTTCTATTAGTGTTTTTCCGGCCGCATTATAGGCGAGATAGAGCCATTCACGTGCAGTGTTGGCGCGGATTCCAAGGGCGGCGGCTACCGCCACTCGCTCCTGGTCAATAGTCTCCAGGATGGTGGCCACAGCGGGAGTCACCCCTTCCAGATAAAACTGAAAGTCACCCTTGGTATCTTCGATCCGGGCACAGTTGAGCAATGTAATCGCAGGATGAAATATTGCGCCGATATTATCCAAACCAGTTTTCAGGACATTGTCCCCCGGCACGAACTGGGGCAATGCCGAGCGGATAATCGGCAGAATATCGGCCGTCTGATATGCAGGCAAGGCCGCCAGCGCAACTGAATTTTTGATCCCATAAATATGCACCTGTCCCGGATTAGTAAGACGCGAGGCATAAAGAAGTGTCTGCGCTTCGGCCAGGTAAGGACGTACGCCGGAATTGACAGTGCGCAGCACTTGCGCAAACTCAAGAGCGCCACCTGTCCGCCCCGGATTCAGCAGAATTATTTGCCCGTCCCTTATATAGGGGCCGATGATTTGCGCGATGCTGCGATGAGCGGTCGCGGGCACAACAACCATGAGTACTTCGGCATGTTCTATGGCTTTTTCAGCATCGGTAGTTACCACATCCAGCTTCGCAAATCCGTTTATCTCGCCGGTCACATCAACCCCGCCACGGGCTATTACCGGAGCAATCCTTTCCGCATTGCGCGTGAAAAGATTGACCCTCCGGCCCATCAGGGCAAGATGACCGGCCATCGCCATGCCGCCGGGCCCCGCACCCAGAACGCAGAAACGCGGCGAATCGTTTTCTTCCGCTACTTCCTCCAGCGACGATTCGGCGGCATCGAGGCAGTTTATTAGTTCGCTGGGTTCCGGCGTATCCAGCAGGCGCTGGACAAATCCTTTTATATTACATAACCGTGCAATGCGGCTTAGAACACGAAGATACAGCCCTTGCGCCTGCGGGGGGCCGATCAGCATAAAAATCAGGTTCGCGCGTTCATTAGGCAGGTCCCCCCAGATAACTCCTTCCGGACTTGTAGCAACCGCCAGAAGCAACTGTTTGCAGGCCAGTGTTAAAGCGTGCGGCAGTGCAACGAAATGATTACCAACGCGCATACGAACAAACATTGTCTGTTCATGGGCGGTAATATCGCGCAAGGCGATTTCCTTTTGTACCCCACGTTCGTCTCTTAAGGCATCGAGAAGAAGATCAATCGTTCCCAGCCTCTCCTTCGCCTTGATATTGACTAAAACCAGCT
>CAYYBK010000055.1:645-10489 GCA_964470015.1 uncultured Syntrophales bacterium | reverse complement strand
CCGACGATACCCTCTTCCTGCTTTAAAAAAGAAAGTAAAAGATGCTCCGGTTCGATGGTCTGATGTCCGTAAGAACCGGCCAGCGACTGCGCCTCCTGCAGTGATTCCTGTACTTTTAAGGTAAATTTATCAAAACGCATAATATTATATCCTTGCTATTCCACTGGTTTTTCGATCGTAACAAACAACTTGCCATTCTTGAATACGCTGACATTGCCGGAAGATTCGGAAATTACAATGGCGACGGCTTTGGTGACATTAGTGATTCCTGCGGCGGCAATATGCCTGCTTCCCAGACCGGCCGGAAACTCACGACTATCCAGTGCGGCATTCAGGTGCCTGCCGGCGGTGATAATCGCGCCGTTTTCTTTGATGATGAAAGCGCCATCGATGGCGGAAAATTCCTTAATTGTTTCATTCAATTCCGGGTTCAAAATGTTCCGCTGCTCCTCGTTGTATCCTAAAAACGGGTTAATGATCATTTGCCGGGAAAGCTGTAAAACCTTTTCTTCGTCACCCAGCACGAAGATTGTCCCTATTTTTTTGCTTTCTCTCCCCTGCGCGGCAATTTCGCAGGCAAGATTGAGGACGGCATTGAAAACTTCCGGGCGCACACTTTCGATGATATCATTGATGTAGTCCGAGGTCAAAATTTCAAACTCTTTTCCTACATCGATAACGAAAATGCTGTCGGCATAACCAAATCTCGGTACGCCGCTTAAACAAACAATTTTATCTCCCTTTTTGAAGAATCCCAAGACAATACCCTTGGCTATGGCCAGTTTGATGGTCCCGACACGGGTCAGACTTACATTGGGAATATCCAGCTTACGGGCGTACTTTTTGAGATCATCGGGCAGCTCGTTTTCCTCCCTAGTAACGATGATCACACCGGTTTCTTTTTTTATTTCCTCCGGCAGTGCCTCTATTTCCCTCATTACGTCAATACAAACTAACAGGGAGTTGGCTTTTAATTCCCTTGCAACTTTCATCGAATAATCAATCATAACCTTGTTCACTGACTGCATGTTGATTGCCTCAGGTTTAATTTTGAAATACTTTAAACATCAAAACATTCTCTGTCAAGGATTCGCATAAAGATTGAGACAATATATATCGGTTCGTTGAATTTACCTGAAATGCAGACCTTATGGCATAATTTGCGGTATGAAACTTAAAAGGCAGTGGAAAAATTACCGCGGCCGGCGGCGCAAGATGCCCGGCGCAACGACGCGCGTCCCCAGGGAAGCATGTTCATATTTATTCCGCCAATCATTGATTACTTGTGATCGGCGCTGAATATTTTGAGGCTTTCGGAAATCTTCCGGGAATACTCCTGATCTTCTGGCGGAACTTTCATTTGCGCGATTTGCAGAAAAGTGACCGCTTCTTTGATTTTGCCGACTGTTGCCGCCGACATGCCCAGCTGATAGATGTCCTTTTAATCCGTGCCAATGTGGAAGGGATTAACGTACTGAAAGAAAAGATTGTAAGCCTTTTTAAATTCCTTCAGTTTGACATATGTCGCGTATAAATTGCGGTAAACATTGTCGGTGCTTGCAGTCTGGCCCATCGCCAGCGCCTTCTCATAAAGCGGGGCCGCCTCTTCATAACGCTCCTGGCCAAACAACACATCCGCTTTTAAAGCATAGCCGTGGGAAAGATCAGGATAATGCCGGATGATATTCTCCGCATAAGGCGACGCCTGGTCAAGTTTTTTGCGGGTAATCAGAATACTGCAAATAATGTGACTGGCGCCGTAATTGGCGTTGTCCTGAGCGTACATTTTGAGGGCTTCTAAATAGATTTTATCCAGCTGCTCCGGGAGCTGCTCCTGGTATTTAATATCCCGATAAGTAAACGGGTCGATTGTCTTGAGTTCGTAGCGGGCGGCCAAATCTTTAAAGTGTTCTTTCTGCACATAAAGGGCTTCCACATTATCGAAGAAAACCGGAACAAATTTATCGCCCTTTGCCGCGATAATTTTTTTGAAGTACGGCCTGTTTAAAGAAACGGAAATAAAGGAAGGGTCGTATTTGCGGAGAAACGACTGGAAGACATTGGCGTCAGTAAAGGCTTTACTGGCCGTGGCAAAATCCAAATCGCTGAAAACGGCCATTTGCATATCCATGAATATCTTGAATTGCGCTTTTAATTCCCAAGGCAAATATCCGCCCGTGTTTGTTTCATTCAGAATCTTTCCTCCCGGCGCCTGCCTGTTCAGAAAGCCGACAACGCCGGTCGGAAGGTTGGTTATCGCAAGAGGATATGCCGGTCTATTACTGAAAACATTGCTGAAAACGAAAACGGGGACGGCGACAATGACGAGCAGGAAAACCGGCGCCAACCGGCGCGGCGATGGAATGTTCCTCGCCAGAGGACGTAAACCGCGCTGCAGCAGCGGAAGCGACAGCAGAGTAAATTCATAAGTAAAACGGGTATGTGTAGTCAGGAGAAAAAGAGCGCAAATAAAAATAAGGCCGTGGCTGATCCGCAGTTGCTTTTTCCAGAGGTTCACGAAAAAGCAGATTGCCGCAAGCAAAATAACGATATTCTGCAACGAATTGATGAAGCCGTTTACCGTAAAGGGTGCAAAAATAAAAAATTTGCTCAAAGGGATCTTCAGCAATTCCTGGACATAAAGATATTGATAGGCGGCATTTTGAAACGACACATCAAAAGGGATTTGGATGAGCCTGATAATCTGCGGAGTGGCAAAGACGGTGTAAAAAACCGCGATCAAGAGCCATTTGTCCTTTTTGCCCAGTTGCGGACATCGCCCCGTTTTTCTCAGCTGATGATAGTAATATTCAGCCAGATAGGCAAAGACGATCAGAAACATCACCGGATATTCAATGCCGTGGATATTGGCCCAGAGAATTCCCAGGACAGGCAAAAGCCATATTTTTTCCTGTTTGTATTCCAGAATATAGAGGAAAACGACAATGAAAAAATAGGAAAAAAGGTGCGGACGCACCAGCAGTTCCCGATGCAGGATTAACAAGGCGCAGGAGGCAAAAAGAAAAAGCCCGCCGATCAATTCCGCCCGGTTTTCCCTCTGCTTCGTAAAAAACAGGTAAATAAAGAAAACGGTCGCCAGATACAAAAGACAGCGCAAGAAAATCAGCCCGTAATAGCCGGACCATTGAAATACCTTATAAACAATTACCTGGAACAGCCAGTAGTAATTATACCAGTCTTTCGCAGGCTGGATATAGGAGAAAAAAGCATCGCGGGCAATGGCGCCGTTCTGCCAAAAATAGCGACCTCCGGAGAGGTGATACCATAAATCGGTATCGTAGCCGACAATCGGCCAAGTCAGAAAATAAAAAGCGGCAACCAGGAAAAAAAGGGCCAGAAGAACAACCGGATAATATTTATGAAAGAATATTTTCTCATACAGATGTTCCAGCAGAATGGATTTTATTTTCATTTTAGTACGGATTTTCCGCGTTTTGCATGAAGCGGTGTTCGATGCGGAATCAACATTGCAAATGAATTTTTTATTTTAGTCGCCGGCCGCATTAAAGTACCCGACAATAACGGGAACCGTTTCATTTTGCACCTTATCCACCATGATTTTGATCGGCACGCCGGAACCATCAACATAAGAATTGAAGTCCGCTCCTACATAGGCCAGGTCTTCCGGACTGTCAAAGGTGCCGTTACCGGGGGTAGTGGAATATATATACAACTGCATGCCGTTGGGTGCGATGCCGCCGTTGCGCATCATGTATTTGGCTTGACTTTGTGACAGCCTGATCTTGATTTCGGCAATGGCAACCTCGGCAGCCATCTGCCGCGCACTATTTATTAATTCCAGGTATCTGGGAATGGCAATGGCGGCCAATACTCCGATAATCAGAAGCACTGCGATAACTTCCAGTAATGTAAAGCCGTTTCTCTTTACCACGGGTTTCGTTGATGTGTAATGATTTCTTCCCTGAAAATAACAAGCAGAATGCCGCAAAATTATGCGGCATTCTGCTCAACATATCAACAAACAGCAATTACTCCGGCCTAGTCTCCGGCGGCATTAAAATAACCGGTGACGGCGGTTATATTCTTGCCCTGTACCATGTCGACGGTAATCGCCAACGGAGCAGTGCTGCCCAAAGTAACGTTAAAGTCCGATCCCATGGCGGTCAGATTGGCGCCAAACTGGGCTGTATTGCTGGCATAGGTATATAAAGTTGCACCATTAGGAGCAGTACCGTTTTCCAGAATATATTTGGCCTGTGCTTGCGACAAGCGGCCTTTAATTTCGGAAATAGCCGCCTGGGCCGCCTGCTGCCGCCCGGCCGCAGCAAGATCAAGATACTTAGGAACAGCAACCGCTGCCAAAACTCCCAGAATAACCAGCACGGCAATAATTTCGATCAGCGTAAAACCTTTTTGATTTTTCATCATTTTGTCAGCCCGTTTTTAAAATTTTGTTTACTGCAAAATAGTCTTCCGATAACATTTTTCAGCTTCCAGCAGCGAAACATCTGCTAATCACCGGCGGCGTTAAAGTAGCCGGTAACAGACGGGCTAATTGATACATTCTGAACCTTATCCACCGTAATTGCCAGGGGAGCGCTGGAACCAACCGTAACATTAAAATCGCTTCCGACATTGGAAAGATTTGCGCCAAATTGATTGGCATCTGTCGCATAGGTATATAATGTACCGCCGTTTGGTGCCGTGCCGCTATTGGCCATCATATATTTTGCCTGCGCCTGGGACAAACGCCCTTTAATTTCGGCAATAGCCCCCTGAGCCGCCATCTTGCGCGCTTCGCCGGACAGGTCAAGATATCGCGGCACGGCAACCGCCGCCAGAATACCCAGTATGACTAGAACAGCGATGATTTCAATTAGCGTGAAACCCTTCTGGCTTCTGAACATAGCTTTTACCTCCTTAATTTAGCTTTTTTATTAACATCTTTTTATTTTTTTAGCAATTATTATAATCAATCTTTATGCCAATATGTGCAATTCAGGAATTAATTTATAAAAAATTTTATGGTATTGTAAGATCTTGATATATATCTATTTCTATTAAATTACCGGTTTTTTGTATTATTCAATCGACAAAAGGATTACCCGTCGCCTGCTAATTTTTAACAATAATTGTAGGCCAGCTACAATTATTGTAGATTTTTAATCATATTCACGTCAATTTTATGTTTCTTAATCCGGTGCCAAAGACTGCGTTGCGTTATCCCCAGCAGCTGCGCCGCCCGCACCTGGACACCGGCCGAATTTTTCAAAGCATCGATAATTGTTTCCTTTTCCATTAGATCTAGTCGATTATCCAAAGAAATATTGTCATTTACTTTGACCGGTAATGCACTTTGCCGCATAAAATGTGGCAGGTGATAATCTTCTATTATGCCCTTTTCCGATAATATGGAAGATTGTTCCAAAATATTTTTTAATTCGCGTACGTTGCCGGGCCAGGAGTAGCCGATTAATATCGGCAGGGCGGAGGAGGAAAGTTTGGCAGGCCTGGCTGAAGAAGTCAAAAAATGATTTGCCAAAAACGGAATATCTTCGCGTCGCTCTCTTAGAGGAGGTAATTCTATGGAAAAGACGTTCAGCCGGAAAAAAAGATCTTCCCGGAATAATTTCTGCCTGATCAATTCCGGCAAGTCTTTATTGGTTGCCGCAATAAACCGCACATCAACGGTAATGGTTTTTGACCCGCCCACCCGTTCGAATTTCTTTTCCTGCAGCACCCGCAATAATTTGGCCTGGGTCACCAACGGCATATCGCCGATTTCATCGAGAAAAATTGTGCCGCCGTCGGCTATTTCAAATTTTCCCTTCTTCTGAGCGACGGCACCCGTAAAAGAACCTTTTTCATGCCCGAACAGCTCGCTTTCCAGCAAACCTTCGGGAATCGCCACACAATTAATCTTTATAAAAGGTTTATTTCGCCGCAGGCTGTGTTCAAAAATGCTCTGGGCGATTAATTCTTTTCCTGTTCCGCTCTCTCCTGTGAGCAAAACAGTGGATTCGGTAGGCGCGACTTTTATAGTTTGCGTAAAAATATTGCGCATGAAAGCACTGGCACCGATAACGTCAGGAAATAGTTCCCGGGCCTCAACCTTGCTCAATATGCTGGCCACGTTGTCAAAGACCTTGGCCATATTTGTTAAATCATCAGTTTGTTCTGAATTTTCCGCGGCAGTTTGGGAAAAAAGCGGCATTTTCCGTGTTTTATTTATAAATTGCAGCAACGGTTGCAGCAGGGTGCGCATAATTATGTAACTCAGGAGATACACCACCAGTCCGGTAAAGCAAATCAGAGCAAGAATAGTTTTGACTTCAATATTTTTACCGGCATAGACGTGCGAGCATAAAACGTTGTATGTGACAATGACGATAATTGCGGAAATTCCCGTGTAAATAAAAGGGATGATAATATAAAGGCTTATATTGATATTCTTCTTTTTCATGCGCTGAATTTTCTAGCGTTTCGTAGCAAGTTGCGTCAGGTCCCACATCGGCAAAAATATGGCCAAGGCGAAAAATCCGACTACAGCCGCCAGTCCCACGATCAGAATCGGGCCAATGGCATCGGTCAGGCCCTGTACCGCATAGGTAACTTCGTCATCGTAGTGCTTGGTGATTTCCCGCAGCATTTCATCAATATTTCCGGATTCCTCGCCAATCGCAATCATGTCGATAACCATCGGCGTGAAATATTTGGCTGATTTTAGCGGATGGGAAATACCCTGACCTTCCTGGATACGATCACGAATATGATCAAAAGCCCGCGAAATAGCGGCATTTCCTATCGTCTGCGATAAGATGGTTAAAGATTGCAAAACGGGAACGCCGCTTGTTTGCAGAATAGCGAAGATACTGGCGAATCTCGACATTGCCGCCTTTTTAAAAAGCGGCCCGACAATCGGTAATTCCAGCAGGAGAGCATCCTTAAAAAATCTGCCCTGTTCTGTCTTCAGGTAAGTACTCAGCACGAAGGAAATGACGACGATGACGGCCAGGAGCACATACCAGTAATTTTTTAATATCTCATAGAGCAGCATGGCCAGCTGCGTGGGCAATGGTAAGGTCAGCCCCGATTTGCTGAACATGCTGACAAACGTCGGGACAACAAAAGTAAGTAGAATAAAAAAGGCAATACTTAAAGCAAAAACAACTATTTTCGGATAACGCAGCGCCGACGCGATATCCGCTTTAACCTTCGTTTCATGTTCAATGATATAAATCAGCCGCTCCAGAACCATCGGCACACTGCCGCTTACCTCTCCCGCCCGAATCATGCTGCAATAAAGAGGCGAAAATATTTTCGGATACTTTTCCAGTGAATCCGAAAGCGTTGCTCCTCTGCGAATATCCGGAATGATTCGTCCAATAGCCGCTTTCAATACTTTGCTTTCCGTCTGCGATTCCAGTACCTGCAGCAGTCTCAGAATGGGAACACCGGCAGCGAGCATAGAACGAAACTGCTTTGTAAACAAAATCAAATCACGAACTTTAACCGCACCGCCGATCGATGAGATTCTTGAAAGAAAACTTTCTCCGGCCGCAGATTTTTCTTCCGTAATTTTTGAAGGAATTAATCCGCGGGCAGCTAAGATGGAATTGGCCGTTTCCGGCGACTCCGCTTCCAGAACGCCGTTGACCGTCTTGCCGCTTTCGTTAATTGCCTGATAGCTGTAACTGCCCATATTTTTCCATACCCATGATGCTTTTTCTGCTCTTTATTCCGGATTATCCGCAGGTCGGGCTACGTCATTACGGCGGATGCGGCCTCTTCCAGGGTGGTAATCCCCCGCATCACTTTCAGCGCGGCATCTTCCCGCAACGTCCGCAAACGATTGGCATCAACTGCCGCACGGGTAATCTCCTGGCTTGATTTTCTTTTCATGATCAATTCCTGAATCATATCATCATTGACCAGCACCTCAAACAAACCGGTTCTTCCTTTATATCCCGTTCCTTTGCACTGGTAGCACCCCCGCCCCCGTTGAAAAGTCGCTTTTTTAGCTTCTTCATCCGTTATGCCGAAATCGGCCAGTGCTTTTTCCGGAGGTTCATACTGCTCTTTGCAGTAAGGGCAAACCGTCCTTACCAGTCGCTGGGCGAAAGAAACCAGCAAAACGGAAGAAATGAGAAAAGGTTCGATGCCCATATCGATAAACCGCGTAATGACGCCGGTGGCGTCATTCGTGTGCATGGTGCTAAAAACCCGGTGCCCGGTCTGCGCCGCCTGCACGGCGATGGCGGCGGTTTCGGGATCGCGGATTTCGCCTACCATAACCACATCCGGATCCTGCCGTAAAATCGACCGCAATCCGCTGGCAAAAGTCATGCCGGCTTTCCTGTTGAGCTGTACCTGGCGGATGTTGTTTATCCGGTACTCGACGGGATCCTCCAGGGTAACGATGTTTATATCGGGCTTGTTAATCGAGTTTAAGATGGCGTAAAGGCTGGTGCTTTTGCCGCTTCCGGTCGGCCCCGTGCTGAGAATCATGCCGTAAGGCTTGTTGCTCATTTTTTCAATTTTTTCCATATCGCCGGCGACCATCCCCAGGCGGTCCAGGGTATAAATCCCGCCGCTCATGTCCAGTAGCCGCAGTACGATGTTTTCGCCGTAAATCGTGGGGATTGAGGAAACACGCACATTGATTTCCTTTTTATCGATCTTTAACGTAAACCTGCCGTCCTGCGGCATGCGCGATACCGTTATATCCATGCTGGCCAGGATTTTGATCCGGGCGATGATCGGCAGGAAAAATGCTTTCGGCGGAGAAGGAACGTCCAGTAATTTTCCGTCAATCCGGAAACGCAGTTGGACGCTGTCATGCTGCGGGCTGATATGGATATCGCTGGCCCCGTCACGCACCGCCTGGGAAAATATAGAATTAACCAAACGGATGACCGGAGCTTCACCGGCCATGTCCTGCAGGGAGGCGATTTGTACATCCTGCTCCTTTGTCGCCACATCCTCATTCTGGCTCTCCGTTTCCTTGTCGATTTCAATTGTCTCCATCACGCTGTTGAGCCCGGATTGCGTCCCGTACAGGCTATTTATAATCTGATTTACTTCTCGCTCCGAGCAAACAACCGGTTCGACCTCCGAGTTGGTCATGATTTCAATTGTATCCATGGCGTTGATATCGAGAGGATCGACCATGGCAATGGTCAGCAAACGCCCTTTTTTCTTTAAGGGCGCAATTTGATATTTCTGTGCCGTTTCAATTGGTATTTGGCGTATCAGACTCATGTCCAGCGGAAAATTGTCCGGATGGTATTTTTGAATTCTGAGCTGCCGGCTCAATAAATCAATAATTTGCTGTTCATTGACGACGCTTTGCCGAACCAAATACTGGCCAAGCTTCAATCCGGCTTTTTTCTGTTCAATGAGGGCCTGCTGCAGCTTTTCTTCCGTTATAATCCTGTTCTCTAACAGCATTTCACCCAGGCGTTTTTTCAGTTTCATTTACGGCCCCTTGAGAATTCAGTATGCTAATTTTTCAATGCCTGACGGTTAAAAAACACGGATGCCTCCTCCCAGTGCGCGATAATCTGCGCCTTATCCTTCAGTTTTTCCGGCAATCTGCCCAGGTAGTCCTGCGCCGTTTGAAAATCGGAGAAATTTTTATCCAAAACCACCGCAAAAATCATTCCTTCCCGGCTGTTCCATACCGGTAAAAAGAGAAGCGGCATACCGGGCTCTCTGTAAGTATGGTCATGAAAGAAATCGTACATTACTTTCATATCCGTTCCCTTCCTGACAACAACAATAAAGTTACCTTCCTGCATCGGTTTTATTGCCGCCGGAATTGAGGGGAATTTTATTTTTTGCCCCACGTAAATCGTATTTC
>CAYYBK010000055.1:0-635 GCA_964470015.1 uncultured Syntrophales bacterium | reverse complement strand
TGAGAGGATTGACCTCATGCACCCGATCCATGATTTCCGGGGTAACTTCGCCGTAAATGTTCTCTACCGTCTTCCAGAGCGTTCTTCCCTTTTTCATGCTTAACGCACCCAGAAACTCGGGCATTTTTACATCCTGAATTTTCTGCTTGGGAACTATCGCCGGTACCGGCAAGGACTTCTGCTGGACAAACGCCGGAGGTGGAGCACCGGTGGACGGTGCCGGTTCGGCCGGAGACGAAGCGGCCGAAAAAGCGGCAAGTTCATTTACAGGCATTTTCTGCGCTGCCGGATTCTCTGCCGGTATATTAACCGGTATTGTTTTTACCAGCGGCTCCGGTATTCTCGGCGCAGAAAATATTTCCTTCGTCTGAAAGGCAAGCTGGGAAACGGACAGCTTCCCGTAAAAATCCATTGTGGCCGCATCCTGGAAAATAAATACGGCAGCAGCAACAACCAACACCAGGCTGAGCGTCACCCATCTTATGCTGCGAAAAAGCGGGGAGTACATATCATTTATGCAGTCCCGCACCAGAAAAAAATCAGCCTTGTTCTTGCCGCGGATGATCAGCATCAGCAGCGTCTGATGGCACAGAGAAACAACTTTGCGGGGATAACCGCTGGTGGCCAGATAAATC
>CAYYBK010000054.1:0-10496 GCA_964470015.1 uncultured Syntrophales bacterium | reverse complement strand
CATCCGGAAGGGGCACTATGACCTGACGGTCAAACCGTCCGGGACGCAACAGCGCCGGATCAAGAACATCCGGCCGGTTGGTGGCGGAAACGAGAATTACTCCTTCGTTGGATTCAAATCCGTCCATTTCCACCAGCAACTGATTAAGTGTCTGCTCTCTTTCATCGTGGCCTCCGCCCAGGCCCGCACCGCGATGTCTGCCTACGGCATCTATTTCATCAATAAAAATTATGCATGGGGCGTTTTTCTTCGCCTGACTGAAGAGATCGCGGACACGTGAAGCGCCGACACCAACAAACATTTCTACAAAATCAGAACCGCTGATGCTCAAAAAAGGCACATCCGCTTCGCCGGCAATTGCACGCGCCAAAAGCGTTTTTCCCGTTCCCGGCGGGCCGACCAGCAATAATCCTTTGGGTATTCTTCCTCCCAGCTTTGTATACTTTTTGGGATCTTTCAAAAAATCTATTACCTCTTCCAGCTCGGCTTTGGCTTCGTCAATACCGGCAACATCGGCAAACGTCACCTTTTTAGATTTGTCTGTGATCAAACGGGCGCGGCTTTTGCCGAAAGACATTGCTTTACCGCCGCCTGATTGCATCTGGCGCATAAAGAAAATCCAGACGCCGATAAGCAAAAGCATCGGGAACCAGGAAACAAGCAGCGTCATATACCAAGGAGATTCTTCCGGAGGCTTGGCCGAAATTTTCACACCCTTTTCCCGCAACTGGGTAACTATTTTGTCATCTTTGGGCGTATAAGTTCTGAAAACATTACCGTTGCTCAATTTACCCGTTATCGTTTCACCCTGAACGGTCACTTCACTGATTTCGCCTTTTTCCAGATAAGAAAGCATTTCGCTATAAATTACGTCCTTTTGCGAGCTTTTAGGCTGGCTGAAAAGCTGCCACACAAGCAAAAAGACAAGAAATACGGTAAGGACAAGGGCAATGTTTTTCTGCGACTGGTTCAAAATTATTCTCCTTCAATTCATTCTGGTGCATCACCTTTATAATAATATGCAATTTATCTCAAATAATTTCTAACTCAAGAAATTTTTTTGTTTTTGGCGTTATCTTCACCTGATCACTCAAGCGCATATGCTCTATCCAAAGTACCGATTGCCGGTCGACCAGCAAGATTATTTCATTGCGTTTTTGCTGCGGAATCTTATGGTCGATAAAAAAATCCTTCAACTTCTGCCGCCCGGTCATCCCCAGGGGATGGAACCAATCCCCGTTTCTTCTGTTGCGCAAAACCAGGGGCGGCATGATTTTGTCCAGATCAAAATAATTTTTATTTCCGGCGCTTAAATCAATTTCATCTCTTCGCGTCAGTCGCAAACTAACAGTTAAATTTCTTTCTTTGACATAAACCGCGCCGGGAATATCAATAACGTATTCAAATTCCGTCTGTTTTGCGTATCCTTTCGTCCGCTCCAGAATGAGGCTCTCATATTCACGCCTGGCCTCAATTCCGAAGGGAAGACAGATTTTTCTCCCCGACTCCGGACCCTGCATGAGTTGACCGACCGAATTGACGTGCAGAAAAGTAATACCATTTTTTTGTATAGCAAATGTTTCCAAAAGTTCTTTTAACACTCTTCTTTGGAGAGCAACGGGCAGCAAATTCATATATTCTACATTTAACAATATCCTGTTTCTCTGTCTTTTAATACAGGTTGATTTTAATGCTTTCGCCGTACATGCTCTGATTAATTCGTTTTCCTCGCGAAGGATTTCCGCCATCTGGGCCAGTGTTTCATCAATCTTCGGATTAAATTCTTTTTTCAAATACGGCAGAAGTTCCAGCCGTATTTTATTGCGCGCATGAACACTGCTTTCATTGGAACTGTCCCGACGGTAGGCAATCCCGGATTCAGTTAAAAATTTAATTATCTCTTCCCGCGACACTTCCAGCAGCGGACGGATATATTTGCCATCACGTAACGGCATGATTCCTTTTAGTCCTTCCAGTCCGCTGCCCCTGAGCAGATGAAGAAGAACCGTCTCCGCCTGATCCTGCATATTATGCCCCAAGGCTACTTTGCCGGCGTGGTTACTTCTAGCCGTTTCATCAAAAAACCGATAGCGCTGCTGACGGTAAAAATCCTCCGGAGAAACACCTTTGGGAACAGGTTGCACATCCATTTTCCGCGACACGAACGTCAATTTCATTTTCTCTGCCAGCCGGGCGGCGAAGCCTTCATCTTCATCGGACTCGCGGCCGCGCAGAGAGTGATTAAAATGGGCAACCACCAATTGAGCACCCAGCGCGGGCGCCAACCGGCCAAGAGCAACGGTCAGGGCGGTGGAATCCGGACCACCGGACAGCCCGATGACGATTTTTTCGTCATTTTTCAATAAACCGTATTTTGTTATAGTCCGCTTTACTTTTTCAATCATGGCTAGGAAAAGAAATATTTGATTTCCGACAGGTTTTCACAATAATAATCGGCGCCGGCGGCCAGCAGAACGTCTCTTTTACCAAGACCGTTTAAATAGGCACAACAAATAATGCCGGAATTTTTCGCCAGGTTGACATCATTGATGCCGTCGCCGATTATAACAGTTTTTTCCGCCTTCTTCTCATGATTGTGCAGCAGATAATCAATCAAGCGTTTGTCCGGTTTTCTGTAAGGCATGGAACCGTCGCCTACTATTTCCGCAAAATATTTTTCAATCCCTAAACCTTTACTGATGGCCAGGGTAAAATTATAACGCTTATTGGTCAGAATTACCTTGGTTTTATGGCGGAAATATTCCAGCACTTCTTTCACTCCCGGACAAAGCGAGGTATTGTCTAGAAGATGTTCGCTGTAATAGCTGCTGAATATTTCAAGTGCATGGGGATAAAATTCATGACGCTCCGGCCCCAAAGCTCTCTCGATCAATTTCACCACCCCGTCGCCCACAAATGTTATGATTTCCTCATGCTTTTTGACCGGGCAGCCCAGCTTTTCCAATGTGTAATTAACCGCAGCCGCAAGATCAGCGCCCGTAGAAACCAGCGTGCCGTCAAAATCAAATATCATTAAATCAACATTCTTCATTGTTTCTCCTTATTTTTCTTTATAGCGAAGTAGATTATTAAATACAAGATTGATTCTGAATGCCTAAAATACTTGCGCATCAACCGCGATTAAACCGGCATCATATCTCTTGACATCTCTTTATATACATACCTATACTTCCGCAGAAAAAATTTAAACTGCAAGTCAAGACAAAATGGCGGATAAACCAAATCTAAAGGAATATGCGCAGAAACATCTGGTCGTAGGCGACGGAGCAATGGCCAGCTGGCTGTACCAGAAAGGTGTTCCTATCGGTTTGTGCTGCGAGGAGCTGAACATTTCCCGGCCGGATATCGTCCGCGATACGCATCGGGAATACTATGAAGCCGGCGCACGACTAATCGAAACGAATACCTTCGGAGCAAACCGCGATAATCTTTCACGCCACGGACTGCAAGACAGCGTTTACCGCATCAACTGGAAAGCGGTGCGGCTGGCCCGCGAATCGGTTGGAGGGGATGCCTGGATCATGGGCAGCATGACTGCCCTAAGTTCCGGCCGCATCCGTCATGAAATTCTGCCCGGGCACCGGGAAATCTTCATCGAACAGGCGGAAGCACTGCTGGCGGGAGGAGTTGACGGCCTGATCCTGGAAACCTTCCTGGATCTCGAAGAATTGGTCATGGCGCTGTCTGCCGTGCGCTCGCTGACGAATCTGCCGGTCATTGCACAACTGGCATGTATGGAGGTGGGCAAGACGCGCGACGGTTTTAACATTACCGACTCTTTTCACCGTCTTGCCGCTGCCGGAGCCGACATTGTCGGGCTCAACTGCCGTCTGGGGCCCGGCGAAATTCTGCGTACGATGGAACAGGCGGTTGTGCCGGAAGGAATGATTATTTCCGCTTTCCCCAATGCCGGCCGCCTTGGTCTTATGGAAGGTGAATTCGGCTATACTTCATCACCTGCCTACTTTGCCGACCGCGCTTTACGTTTCCGGGAACAGGGTGTACATATTATCGGGGGCTGCTGCGGTACAACGCCTGATCACATTCGGGCCGTTGCCCAAGCGCTGAAGGATCTGCATCCCCTGCCCCGCCTTAATCCCGCACAGTTGCATTATATCGAGGCGGTAAAAACTCCGGCTGCCCCCTTAGCCACGGGAATAGAAACCATTGTGGACAAGGTAAAAAAGCGCACCACCGTGCTTGTCGAATTTGATCCGCCGAAAGATTTGGATATCGAACAATATATGATCGGGGCGGCTTCTTTGCAGGATGCCGGAGCCGACACCATCACGATGGCCGATAATTCCCTCGCGCAAACACGAATGAGCAATCTAGCCCTGGGAGCCATCGTCAAACTCCGCCTGGGCATCGATCCGCTGGTGCATATAGCCTGCCGTGACCGCAATCTGATCGGACAGCAGTCCCACCTTATGGGACTTCACGCCCTCGGCATTCATCAGATTCTTGTTATTACGGGAGACCCGGCGCGCTTCGGCGATATTCCCGGTGCCAGCTCTGTTTTCGACGTTTCTTCCTTCGATCTAATCCGGATGGTAAAGCAACTGAACAACGGCATTTCTTTTTCCGGGCAACAGTTGCGGGAGCATGGTCGCTTTGTCGTCGGGGCCGCCTTCAATCCCCACATCAAAAACCTGGCCGGCGCTTTCCTCCGCCTGCAGAAAAAAATAGAGGCCGGTGCGGATTTCGTTCTGACCCAACCCGTATATGATCGGGAGACTATCGAAATAATTGCGGAGAATACAAGTAAAATGCAGGTGCCCGTCTTTATCGGCGTCATGCCCATCACCAGCGCCCGAAACGCCCAATTCCTTCACAACGAAGTCCCGGGAATCCGGCTCACCGAAGAGGTGCTGAAACGTATGGGTAAATATCCCGCCGCCGGGCCTGCCGCCCGCCGCGAAGGCATGGATCTGGCACGCGAGCTCATCGATTCCGCGCTTAAACATTTCCGGGGAATCTATCTGATGACGCCTTTTGCCTACCATGATATGACCGCGGAGCTGACCAGGCAAATCAAAAACAAGCAGCCGAGCCGCCACTGAACAATCCGCCGTAACGCCGCCCGATGAAAAAGCACAGCCGCAAATATTGATTGACTCCGCTTGCGGCCTGTGTTATTTAAAATGCACCGCTTGGATCACTATTAGACTGAGACGGCATTTTGAATTCAACATCTGTCTAGATAAAGGTCTTTCGCATGCGGAAGACCTTTTTTGTTTTGGGTATGCAAAAGAAATTTTATAATTTTGCCATAATCGGCCTCGGCATGGTTGGAACAGCAATCGGCCACTTATTAAGCAGATCGGGACATAAAATTTGCGCCGTTTCCGACAAATCCGCCGCAGCCTTAAAAAGAGCCCTGCCCTATACCGGCGGAAAAATTCATCGTGATCCCCGAAAAGCCGTTGTAAATGCCGACGCCGTTTTGATTACTACAACTGACGACAATATTATGGCTGCCTGCAATGATATTGCTGACAGGCAATTGCTCCAAGGGAAATTCGTTTTCCATATGAGCGGTGCGGGCGGTCTTGATCTCCTGGACGCTGCCAGAAAATCAGGAGCCTCTATTGCCTGCATTCATCCCGTGCAAAGCTTTTCTTCCATTGATAATGCCATCAGAAACATTCCCGGCAGCGTTTTCGGAGTAACGGCGGCCGCAAAAACGAAGAAACAGGCGGGATTAATTGTCCGTGACCTGCACGGCATACCGGTTAATGTTTCCCCGGATCAGAAACCGCTTTACCACGCGGCAGCTTGCTTTGCTTCCAATTATTTGGTGGCGTTACTAAATGTCGTCGAAACAATCTATGCATCCATCGGTATAAATGAAACAAACGCCCGCAAAGCCTACATGCCATTAATTGCCGGCACGCTGAAAAATATCGAAGCGTCCGGCGCGACAAAAGCCCTCACTGGTCCGATTGCCCGCGGTGATGCCAGTACGATCAGGAAACATCTGGCAACTATAAAAAAAACACTGCCTCAATATACCTCCCTTTATTCTGCTTTGGGACTGATTACAACGGAAATCGCCAAGAAGAAAGGCACTTTGAACTCAGAGCAGATGAATATAATCAATAATCTTTTGAAAGGAGCTACTTGCAATGAGCACACAAGTTAAAACTACCCGGAAATCGATTCCGGATATCAAAAAAATGAAAACGATGGGGGAGAAAATTACCGTTCTCACCGCTTACGATTACCCGATGGCCGCTATTCTCGACGAATGCGGAATCGACATGATTCTGGTGGGGGATTCATTGGGCATGGTGGTTTTAGGATATGACACAACTCTTCCGGTAACAATGGAAGAAATGATTCACCACACCAAGGCCGTATCCAGGGCGGCACAAAATTCTCTTATAATCGCCGATATGCCTTTTCTATCTTATCAGGTGTCACCTCAGCTTGCCTTGTCCAATGCCGGACGTTTCCTGCAGGAAGCGGGAGCACAGGCCGTTAAACTGGAAGGCGGCCGGGAATCGGAGGAAGTTGTCCGCAAACTTACAGCGACAGGAATTCCGGTTATGGCCCATATCGGTTTGACACCGCAGTACATTCATCAACTCGGCGGCTTTAAGGTTCAAGGCAAAAAAGAAGATGCCGCTCTGCGCTTGCTGGAAGATGCCAAAATACTGGAAGATGCCGGTGCCTTTTCTATCGTGCTCGAATTAGTGCCGGAAAAACTGGCCGAAGAAATAACAAAAACACTCAGCATCCCCACTATCGGCATCGGCGGTGGTGTGCATTGCGACGGTCAGGTTCTGGTGGTGAACGATATGCTGGGAATGTATGACAAATTCACTCCCAAGCATGTAAAAAAATACGCCAACCTGAATCCGGAAATTAAAAAAGCAGTGACGACCTATATCAGCGAAGTAAAAAACCGCACCTTCCCGGACAGCGAGCACAGCTTCAAATAAACATGTGACTAGAGGGATGTGTGCTGTTCCGCCAGGTGCTTCAGCATCTGCCGGTAAACTCCCAGCATAATTTCTGGTGCCACGAAATAATCGGGATTATTTTTAAAGAAATTGTCGATGTAAGATTTTGCCGCCTGATCGACACTGCCCTCTTTTCGCAATAAGGCGTTCAGGACGCTTCTTTTTTCGCGTGCGGCGGTAATGGCACGGCCGATATAATCACCCGCTTCGGCACCGATGATGCAGGCATAATGATCGGCGCCGATAATTTTGACTTTTAATCCTGCCAGTTTTTCCATGCTTTGCTGGTACTGGGTGAAATTCGAATTGGCAGCAATGACCATGTCATCCTTGTAGGGAATGGGAACTGCGTCGGAGGGAAACAAAAACTGCTCTTGCCGGACATAAGCGGTGACCGAGCACGAAGAGTGCCCCGGGGTTTCGAAGATTTCAACGTCCATGCCGCCTAAATCTATTTTCCCCCCTTCTTCCAGAATCTTTCCCTGAACGTCATCGCGCCACTGCCAATCCAGCGAAGATAGATCTTCGCCGCCGCTGCAGTTTTTTTGCGCAACCAAATCACTGAATTTGTTGATGACGGCTATTGCTTTGGGATTGGCGATTACCTCCCAGCCGCGTCGCGATGCATGAACTGTAATTTGCGGCCGGCGCCGTTTGAAAAACGGCACAATCCCCATATGGTCAAAATGCGCGTGCAAAATGATAAAGTGAGTTATCTTCGCTTCATCGATGCCGAATTCCCTGATTTGCCGCAGCACGAGGGGGATAATGTAATTCATCCCCCCGCTGATTACAGCCGCCGTTTCATTTCCTTCCAGCAGATAGACACTTGATTCTTCTGTACCCAAACGCCAGAGATGTTCGGCAATTTTTCCCGCTTTTCTTATCCGCATGGGTTAAGAATTAATTCTCATAAATTTTAATTGTTGCTTTTTCGCGCAGTTTCTTGGACAGTGCGTCAAAAGCTTGGGTCTGCTTCTGTTCTTCCAGGTACGCTGAAATTTTGTCTTTAAGTTCCTCAAGGGCAACAGTCTTCTTCTCGTTACGCTGTAAAACCTGGATTATATGATAGCCATAATTAGTTGTAACCACCGGACCGACTGCGTTTACTTCCTGGGAAAAAGCCGCATCTTCAAACGGTTTCACCGTCTGCCCCCTGCCGATGACGCCCAGATCGCCGCCTTTTTGCTTGCTGGGGCAATCGGAGTTTTTACCGGCGATATCCGTAAAATCGGCGCCGTCAATGATTTGTTTGCGCAGATTTTCAATCTTTAATTTCTTTTCCGCTTTGATTTTTTCATCATCGCCTTCGGCAAAGGCCACCAGAAGGTGCCGGACATGAGCGTTCTCCGGAATAACGAATTTTTCTTTATTGTCATCGTAAAATTTGCTTATTTCCGTTTCGGAAGGTTTGGCGTTGGCACCAAGATCCTGTTTGACCATTTTTCTCACTTTCACGCCCAGAATAATAAAGTCTTGGGAAATATCATTTTCCTTCATGAATGCTTCGACATTTTTGTCCTGCGGAAGGCTTTCCTTAATTTGATTCATTTCGGCTTTTATTTCATTATCGGTTATTTCAATCTTTCTCTTATCCGCTTCATTAAACATCAATGTGCGCAGGATAAAACCATCCACCACCTGCTTCTTAATGGCTGCCCGCACTTCCTTAATTTTGTCTTTGGGAATCTGATCCTTCATAATTGCGAGTTTTTGTTTGACTTCTTTATCCAGCTGCGATTTTGCCAGCGTTTTGCCGTCAACACTCACGGCAATGCCGTCTTTTTTGCCGGCCGCTGCCTTAACAGCAGATTTCGCCTGTCCGGCAGTGCCCGTTTCCGGCTTACTTGCCTCGGCGGCCGTCGAAGCGCCGGCGGCCGGAACGGCGGATTGGGTCTTTTCGGCGCTGACTGGCTCCGGTTTACTTGCCTCTGGTGCCGGTGGAATGCTGGTGGCCGAGGCGGCGGATTGCGTCTGTTCGGAACCTGCGGCAGGCGCCTGTGCTTCCTTCTTTTTCTCGTCACCGTTTCCGCATCCGGTCACACCCAGAAACGCAATCAAACTAAAAATCAACAGCCAGCGGCAAATGCTTTTGCTTTTCATGAACTTCCTCCAGTTAAATTTGTTAGTTAGCGCCATAATTTGAATTTGTGAACATATGCAAAATACTACGCTACGTCAAGAAGATAATAAACCGCAGTGAAAACCACTTTGCTTTCACGTTAGCGCTCGTAAACATTGAACAATTAGCTTCTGGCGGGCCAAGTCCGCATGACCGCCGGCAGGAATAAACTCGGGAACCGCTATTTTTTGCACTGCCAGAATTTCCCGCAGGGCGCCGAACATATTCTGCGGAGGGTAGGCCTGTCTGGTTAAATAGTTGATCAGCTTCAGGGTCCGAAAGCCGTCAAACCAGCAATGAAAATGTCTGATTAGAGCCTCCTCGTCTTTAATGTTGCGGCGGAGCGATGTCCAGGCGCGGCCAAAACCGCACGCAGTCAAGAAAGAGAAAAGCAGCGGATGAATTGAGGATGCTTTTTTTAATATCTCGGATTCACCGCTGTCTAAAGATTTTTCCATCAGCAGCAGCCATTTTGCCAGAATCTTGAAGATTTGCGGATCGTATAAAATATATTCTTTCTGCTCACCGGCCAGAAATTGCTGCATTCTCTTTCCCGTACCGAAAGGTACGCGCCGGGATACACGCGCCGACGGATAAACGTGCGTTTCTCTGATATATTCAATCCGACCCAGTTTCGCCAATTTGTTCAGAAAATAAAAATCCTCGCCGGCCGCCCGTCGATTCATTCCCCGCACCGCCAGATAAGCATCCGCGGAGCAAACCAAGGCGGAACCGATGGAATGAAATGCATAGGGGGATTTTGCATATTGCAGCCCCAGCAGCCAATAACGCAAAAATATTTCGTAGCAATAAATCCCCTCCTTCGCTCTTTCTTCCATCGGCTCCTGATGCTCGTAGGCAATAACCGCTGTTTTTATATCGGAGGTAAAACGATTTTTGATTGCTGCGAGATAATTAACGGGAACCAGGGTATCGGCATCAAGACTTATAATAAGTTTCTTCAAGGATACCTCCGGCGAAAACAGGCGCAATGCCATATCCATCCCTATTTTACGCGCGGTACCGACTCCGCCGTCTTTCTCCGGTATTTCATATCCAGGCGTTGACGCGTCGATATAACCGAGCCTTAATCGCGAAGACCTGATTAAGTGCAAATAGGATTTCATATTTTCGTCGGGATGCAGTCCGGCGCAGCCGCTTTTATTAACCAACTCATGCAGATAGGCCATGGTCTGGTGATTGTTTTTCTTTACCGTTGCAGGACAACCAGGTTTATTGTTGACCACGCAAAGAACAAGCGAATCAGCCAGCAGAGAAGGATGGTTGCGCGCAAGAGAAGCCAGCGTCGCAAAAAGCATCTCTATTTCGGCATAAGCCGGAATTACGATGACCTGCGAAACATTTTCCGTATCACCGGCGATCAA